>CAYYEL010000065.1:0-11926 GCA_964470845.1 uncultured Bacteroidaceae bacterium
AGTGCTTTTACAAATTTATTTCGTAATGTTGCACTTGCTGGTTGACTCTGCACTTTGAAAAACATTCAAGTAAACTTGATGTTTCTCGCTCGTTTGTTTGTATCTTTACATAAAATTTGAAAAACTATGCTTGATAGATTGATTGAGGCTTCAAAAATAGAGGCTATTGAACAGATAATAGAAAATAATGAGAAATTTGTAATACTTGTGCACCGTAACCCCGACGGCGATGCTGTGGGCTCGGGGTGGGGATTGGCGCATTTTCTGCGTGCCAAGGGCAAGAGTGCTACGGTGGTTGTACCCAATGTCTTTCCCGAGTTTTTAGCTTGGTTGCCATCGGCGGGCGAGAGTGTCGTTTATGAGACGGCGAAGGATGAGGCAACTGCGCTACTCGAAGCTGCCGACGTGCTTTTTTGTCTCGATTTTAATGCTCTGCGGCGTTTGGGCGAGCTTGGCGACGTTGTAGCAGGGCTCTCTACGCCGCGAGTACTTATAGACCATCATCTTGAACCCGATGAGGGCTTTGTCGAGGTTGTTTCCTGCCCTGCGGCCTGCTCTACGGCCGAGCTTGTTTTTCGCTTAATATATCGTGTGGATAATGAGGCTCTTACGCGCGATATTGCCGAGTGTTTATATACCGGAATGATGACCGATACCGGTAGCTTCGCCTACGCTTCAAATCGTAAGGATATTTATATAATTATCTCGTCTCTGATAGCGGCCGGCATCGACAAAGACCTTATCTATCGTAGAATATTTTATAATTATTCGCCCAACAGAATGAAACTCTTGGGTTATATGATGTACGACAAACTGCGTGTCTATCCGGCTTTTAACGCGGCACTGCTGACGCTTACTTATAAAGAGATGCGGCGCTTTTTTGTGGCCAAGGGCGATACCGAGGGGCTTGTGAATATGCCGCTTCAGATAAAAGGTGTCCGATTCGTTTGTTTTTTGCGCGAGGAGATTCCCGGAAAGATAAACGTGTCGTTGCGCAGTGTCGATGATTTTCCTTGCAACAGTGTGGCTGCCGAATTTTTTGCAGGTGGCGGACACAAGAATGCTTCGGGCGGTGAGGTTTACGGAACAATGGAGTATGCTGTCGGACGTTTCCGCACAGCGCTGACTAAGTATAAACAACTTCTGACCGAATAAAAAAGGATAAAATTCTGTTATTTTCAATTAAATATATTCTGTTGATTGCGCTTTTTGAAAATTGTTTTTGTATCTTCGCAGAAAATTGTTAATTTGCGCAAGTTGTAGCGTGTATAATGATGAAAAAAAAGGTATGAGAAATAAATGGATGTTTTTGGGGTTGATGCCTATGCTGGCAATGTTGCTGTGGGCTTGTGATGATGAAAAGACCTACTCGGATATGAAAGAGAGCGAACGTCGTGCCGTAAAGGCCTTTATAACCGAGCAGGGAATAAATGTAATATCTTACAAGGAGTTTGTGGCCAACGACTCTACAACCGACTACGAAAATAACGAATATGTGCTGATAGACGACGTCTATATGCAGATTGTGCGTAATCCAAAAGGCGAGGAGGGCGCACGTCAAATGCAGGAGGGCGAGACGCTGAATATAATCGCTCGTTTCTCGGAGTATAATATTGCCGATGGCGATACTATTTTGGGCAACCTGTACGACAGTGATAATCCCGATATTATGCGTATCTCGCTATCGAGCGGCACTTACTCGGGAACATTTACAAGTGGTTATATGTATGCCCGTTACGGTAGTGCCGTACCCACAGGCTGGCTCACGCCTTTCCCTTATATTTGGCTGACACGACGCCAGTCGCAGGTGGCCAAAGTGAATCTGATTGTGCCCCACACAAAGGGTACATCAACCGCCTCATCGTATGTATATCCGTGTTTTTATCAAATAACCTTTACACCCGAAAAACTGTATGACACTAATTAAATCAATTTCAGGCATCAGGGGAACCATCGGCGGACGTGCCGATGAAGGTCTGACACCTCTTGACATTGTAAAGTTAACATCAGCCTATGCAGCGCTGATACGTAAGACAACCACAAAGACAACAAACAAGATTGTCGTTGGTCGCGATGCTCGTCTCTCGGGCTCGATGGTGAACCACATTGTTTGCGGTACTCTTATGGGAATGGGATTCGATGTTGTTGACATCGGCCTTGCATCTACTCCCACAACCGAGCTTGCCGTTACAATGGAAGAGGCTTGCGGCGGTATCATTCTTACTGCCAGCCACAATCCCCGTCAGTGGAACGCGCTTAAACTGCTCAATGAGAAGGGCGAATTTTTGAACGCAGCCGAGGGCAAAGAGGTGTTGCGCATCGCCGAGGCCGAGGAGTTTGATTATGCCGATGTTGAGACACTCGGTAAATATCGCCTCGACGAGTCTTTCAATCAGAAACATATTGATGCAGTGCTTGCGCTTCCTCTCGTTGACGTTGAGGCTATCCGCGCAGCCGGCTTCCGTGTGGCTATCGACTGTGTAAACTCGGTAGGTGGTGTTATTCTGCCTATGCTCTTTGAGCAGCTTGGTGTTAAGAGCCTCGATAAACTCTACTGCGAGCCCACAGGCGATTTCCAGCATAATCCCGAGCCTCTTGCAAAGAATCTTGGCGATATTATGGGACTTATGGCCAAGGGTGGCAACGACGTCGCATTTGTTGTTGACCCCGACGTTGACCGCCTTGCAATTATTTGCGAGAATGGAGATATGTATGGCGAGGAATATACCCTTGTTACCGTTGCCGACTATGTGCTGAAACATACTCCCGGAAACACAGTATCTAACCTTTCATCGACACGCGCACTGCGCGACGTAACCAACAGCCACGGTTGCCAATATGCAGCATCGGCAGTGGGCGAGGTAAATGTGGTAACTTTGATGAAAGAGACCAACGCTGTTATTGGTGGCGAGGGTAACGGTGGAGTAATCTATCCTGCCTGCCACAGTGGACGCGATGCTCTTGTTGGTATCTGCCTGTTCTTGAGCCATCTTGCACACGAGAAAAAGACTGTCAGCGAGCTTCGTGCAACTTATCCTGCTTACTTTATGGGTAAGAACCGTATCGACCTGAAGCCCGGCACCGACGTTGATATGATTCTCGAAAAGATTAAGGCCAATTATGCCGATAAGGCCGAGATTAACACAATTGACGGCGTTAAGCTCGACTTCCCCGATAAGTGGGTACATCTGCGCAAGAGTAACACTGAGCCCATCATCCGCATCTACTCCGAGGGACCCACACAAGAGGTTGCCGACGCTATCGGTGAGGAGATTCTTGCTCTCGCTCAGACATTGATGTAAGAAAACTTTAGATATTATTGCAGAGTGAATACCTTCAGGTGTTCACTCTGCTTTTTGCTGCCTTATGTACAGTGTTAATGCTCTTTATGTATGGTGTATTCTTTTTGTCGGGGGCAATAGGGACTGTTTTATAATAGATATAAAATCGGCGCGTCTTTTTGGGGGACGCGCCGATTATTGTGGCTCGATTCAGATTTATCTAAGGTCGGTGAGTACCGGGGTTTTTACGGTCTTAATCTCGCTTTGCTCCTTCTCGTTCAATTGCTCGAAGATGACAATTTTGTTTTCGCCCTCTTTAAGCCATACACCCGGCAGATAGAGTGTCTGCTGTGGGCCAACCTGCCAATAACGGCCAAGATTGTGTCCGTTTACAAATACGATACCCTTGCCCCAAGCGCCCATATCAATGAATGTGTCGCCTGTCTTGTCGAGTGTGAATGTTCCCTCGTAGAGTATGGGGCAGCCGGCGAGACGCTTGGACTGCGATGAGCCGTTCTTTACGCTCTTCATTTTCTTAAGGTCGGGCATTTGGCTCATAGGTAATTTGTACATTTCCCAATTGCCCATAATTTCTTGTCCGTTTATTACGACGGGGCTGATAATACCCTTTGTGTTGTTTACAATTTCGTCGCCATAGTTTATACGTCCCATATTCTCGACCAGAATCTGAAGGGTGGCGTTGAAGGGGACATTTATCTCCATCTCGTAGGTCTGTGTGTTGCGGTTGAGCTCGCCCACTTTCTCGCCGTCGATATATACGACTGCATAGTCGCGCAGGCCGGTAATCTCCAATGTTCCATTGATGGGCTGGTTGAAGCGGCGTGTGTAAAGCACGTAACCGTAGCCTTGATTAAGCTGCTCGAATGTAAGGGGGGTGTTGCTGCTCACTGCATCGAGGCGCTCGGCGTATGCGAGTACGTCAACTACTTTGTCGAGCTTTATCGAGGGTATCTCTATAAGGGGTATCTGTGCGGGAGGCTCGGGTATATTGTACTTTACATACTTCTTAATTACGTTGCGGATAGAGTCGTATTTGGGGGTTACCCATCCGGCCTCGCTTATGGGGGCATCGTAGTCGTAGCTTGTAAGGTCGGGCTGAATGTCGCGCTTGCGGTCGTAGTTGGCACCGCTTGTGAAGGCAAAGTTTGTTCCGCCGTGTACCATATAATAGTTGATTGAAACGTCGTTTTTCAGGTACTCCTCGGTCTGACGGGCAATCTGTGAGTCGTCAACGTCGGGGTGAGGCTCGGCCCAATGTGCCAACCATCCGGGGTAGAATTCTGCAACCATATATGGGCCTTGGCCGTTGTGGTATTTATCTACTACTCTTTTTAGGTTGGCAATGTTGCTCTCGCCATTGGCGGTGGGCAGTGCTCCGGGGGTGCTGCCACCCTCGAAGAGCCAGCTTCCGTCCGATGTGAAGAGGGGGACGTTGAAGCCTGCATCGGCAAGCTGCTGCTTAATCTTGGCATTGTAGGCGCGGTGTTCTTCAAGGGGGATGTCCTGACGCTGTGCTACATACGAGCCAAACTCATTCTCGCATTGTACCATAATTATGGGGCCGCCATTTGTGCACAGCAGATGTCCCACCTCTTTATAGAGACGTTCGATATATAGTTTGGTGTGTTTCAGAAAGTGCTCGTTGTCGCGACGAACCTCCATTCCTTCGATATTCTGCAACCACCAAGGGTAGCCGCCAAATTCCCATTCGGCACATACGTATGGGCCGGGACGCAGTATGACCATCATTCCCTCTTCGCCGGCAATTTTTATGTACTCGGCCAGATTTTTGTCGCCTTCAAAATCCCATACTCCGGGCTCGGTCTCGTGCCAATTCCAAAAGACGTATGTGGCAACAGTGTTTAGTCCCATTCCCTTCATCATCCGGAGGCGGTGGCGCCAGTATTGATGAGGGATGCGCGAATAGTGCATCTCGCCCGAGAGGATGGGGGTGGGCTTACCATTGGCGTAAAAATCGCCGTCCTTAATCTCGAATGTTAGTTTTTGCTGTGCATTGCTGCCTATCGGGAGCAGAGTGAGCAAAAATAGGTAGAGTAATTTTTTCATAGTGGTTGGGTTTATGTTATTTATTTGTGTTTCGGGTGGATTGAAAATAGTGTCGATGTTTTATGCACATTTTTGCAAACATACGGAAAATATCTGTTCTATGTAAGTTTAATTTAAAAAATAATCTCAGAAATTATTTGATTTTCTAAAAAATAACCGGTTTTTTATGTCGGCTTATTCGATATATATAAGGTCGCGCATAATGGCATCGCTGACGAACAGTCCTTCGCGTGTGAGTACAAGGCGGTTGTCTTGCTTTTTTAGTCGGCCGGCTGTGATGTGTGGAGCGGCATTTTTCAGCATATAGTTGGTTAGTCGGTCGCCGAATTTTAGCTGCATTAGGTCGATGGGAATGCCGTTGTCGGTGCGCAGACGGGTGAGTATAGCATCGTTGTACTGCTCGGCTGTGCTCAGCTGCTCAATCTCGAAATTGGGGCGTCCGCTCTCTATTCCCTTGATGTAGGCGTCAATATCGGCAATGTTCCATCCGCGCGAGTGTCCGTCGTAAGAGTGGGCTGCTGCTCCGCATCCAATATAGGGAATCTCGTGCCAATAGCTGCTGTTGTGTCGGCTGTGGTAGCCGGGGAGGGCAAAATTGGAAATTTCGTAGTGGTGGTAGCCTGCCTCGGTGAGTGTGTCGATTAGTGTGGAGAATTGTGCCAGATTCTCTTCTTCGTCAATGGATTGTATGCGGCCTTGTTGCAGTGCCCGATGCAGTGGGGTGTTCTCTTCGTATGTGAGATTATAGGCCGAAATGTGTGTGGGGCGCAGGGCGATAGCCTTTTGTATCGTCTGTTTCCACTCTTCAATAGTCGATGAGGGCAATGCAAACATAAGGTCGATGCTTATGTTGTTGAATCCGGCAGCCCGGGCGTCGTTTACCGCCTGCTCGGCTTTTTGGGCTGTGTGGCGGCGTCTGAGTGCTTTCAACTGTCGGTCGTCGAAACTTTGTACGCCCATACTCAAACGGTTGAACGATAGTGAGCGCAGTGTGGCAAGATACTCGGGGCTGAGGTCGTCGGGGTTGGCCTCAATGGTTATCTCGGCCGATGGCGATAGAGTGAAATTCTCCTTTATCGCATCGAGAATCATACGCAGTTGCTCGCCCGTCAACGTCGAGGGCGTGCCTCCGCCAAAATATACAGTATCTATCGTACCTATTATATAATTAGAACGCAAACTAAACTCCTTGCAAAGAGCCTCGCAATATAATTGTTGTTTACTGTGTAGCGTCGATGAATAGAAAGCACAATACAAACAACGTCGTTTGCAGAATGGAATATGTATATAGATACCTGCCATTTTTGTGAAAAAGTGTCAAATTTTGCCGCTAAGATAACTTTTTTTGTTCGTTTTTTAAAAAAGTGTGCTCGCATATTTGCTTTTAATTGCGATAATTCATATATTGTTGCCGCTTTTGAAAAAACTTAATTAACCTAATATGATGATAAGGATGCAGAATTTAGTTTTTTGACGGTACGATGCCGCTGAAAGTACAACTGTACCATTATCCTCTTTAAAACACAAAAATAGTTATGAAAACTTATCAGACTAACGAAATTAAGAACATCGCAATTGTAGGATGTTCAGGCTCAGGTAAAACCACTCTCACTGAAGCTATGCTCTATGAGGGTGGTATTATAAAACGCAGAGGCTCAGTATCGGCCAAGAATACAGTAAGCGACTACTTCCCCGTAGAGCACGAGTATGGCTACTCGGTATTCTCAACTGTATTTCAGATTGAGCAGGCCGGAAAAAAATTGAACCTTATCGACTGCCCGGGCTCGGACGATTTTGCCGGTAGTATGGTGTGTGCAATGGAGGTGTGTAACCTTGCGATGATGGTCATCAATGGCCAGTATGGTGTTGAGGTAGGTACACAGAACTGCTTCCGCTACATCAAGAAGATGAAGAAACCAATGATGTTCGTCGTTAATCAGGTCGATCACGAGAAGTGCGAGTATGATACAGTCATCGAGCAGTTGCAGTCGATTTACGGTTCAAAGGTTGTGCCCGTTCAGTATCCATTGAACGCCGGCCCCGGCTTTACTACCATTATCGACGTTCTTCTTATGAAGAAACTAACATATACAGGCGAGGGACAAGCTCCTATCGTCGAAGATATTCCCGCCGAGGAGTATGACAAGGCCAAGGCTCTGCATATGGAGCTTGTCGAGAAAGCCGCCGAGAACGAAGAGGGCTTGATGGATAAATTCTTCGAGACCGAGGAGTTGACAACCGACGAGATTCGTATGGGTGCACGTATGGGCCTCTCGACCGACAGTGTATATCCCGTGCTCTGCTGTTCGGCTGCTACCGACGTTGCAGTAGGTCGTCTGCTCGAATTCCTCGCAAACGTAGCCCCCGAGGTTGATGATATGCCCAAGCCCGTAAATGTCGATGGCGAGGTTGTTTCTTACGACAGCTCGGCTCCCACATCAATATTCTTCTACAAGACCTCAGTCGAGCCCCATATTGGCGAGGTTAACTACTTTAAAGTAATCAGCGGTACACTAAAGCCCGGCGACGACCTTGTAAACGCCGACCGTGGTTCAAAAGAGCGCATCGCGCAGCTCTATTGCAGCGCAGGTGCCAACCGTGTGGCTGTCGAGGAGTTGAAAGCCGGCGACCTTGGCTGTACTGTAAAATTGAAGGATGTGAAGATTGGTAACACTCTTAATGCCAAGGATGTTAACCACAGATTCTCGCTCGTTAAATATCCTGCGTCGAAATATTCACGTGCGATAAAGCCCGTCAACGAGTCGGATATGGAGAAACTGATGCAGATTCTCAACCGTATGCACGAGGAAGATCCCACTTGGATTGTTGAGCAGTCTAAGGAGCTCCGTCAGACAATTGTTTATGGTCAGGGAGAATTCCACCTGCGCACGCTCAAATGGCGTCTTGAGAATGTCGAGAAAATGCAGGTTAAATATGAAGAGCCTAAGATTCCTTATCGCGAGACTATCACAAAGGCTGCTCGTGCCGACTATCGCCACAAGAAACAGTCGGGTGGTGCAGGACAGTTTGGCGAGGTGCACCTTATTGTTGAGCCTTACGAGGAGGGTAAGCCTATGCCCGAGGTTTATCGCTTCGGCAACCAAGAGTTTAAGATTACTCCCAAGGGAAGCGAAGAGGTTACACTCGACTGGGGTGGTAAATTAGTGTTTGTCAACAGCGTGGTAGGTGGTGCAATTGATGCTCGCTTTATGCCTGCCATCCTCAAAGGTATTATGGAGAGAATGGAGCGCGGCCCGCTTACAGGTTCATACGCTCGCGACGTGCGTGTAATAGTTTACGATGGTAAGATGCACCCGGTTGACTCGAATGAAATTTCGTTTATGCTTGCCGGACGTAACGCTTTCAGTGAGGCGTTCCGCAATGCCGGTCCCAAGGTGCTTGAGCCTGTTTACGACGTCGAGGTATTTGTACCCTCGGACAAGATGGGTGATGTAATGAGCGATATTCAAGGACGTCGTGGTATGATTATGGGTATGGAGAGCGAAAATGGTTACGAGAAACTCAGTGCCAAAGTACCTCTGAAAGAGATGGCATCTTACTCAACCTCTTTGAGCTCGCTCACCGGTGGACGCGCATCGTTTATAATGTCGTTTGCATCGTATGAGCTTGTTCCCACCGATGTTCAGAATAAACTTGTCGAGGAACTTGCCGTTAAAGACGACGAATAATCTTCGTATAATTTTAGAACACTTCCGCGCCGTCAATCTGACGGCGCGGTTTTTTTTTGCCTGTTTGTGCGGTTGTTTATTACGTAGTTGCTGTTTTGTTAACTATAAAATGTAATATTGTTAAGAATTAAAAAAATGAGTATAATTTTAGTTAACAGAATGTGCGTTGTTTAAAGGTTATTCTTATCTTTACACTATGAAAAAGTATATTATCTGGCTTGTAGGAATAATTATGGGCGCCTGCTGTTTGGGACTTATATATATGCAGGTTAGCTATATTGACGCAATGGTGCGTATGCGTAAGCATCATTTTGAAGAGGGCGTAAAGCGCAGCCTCTATCAAGCTGCATATAATCTTGAGCTCGACGAGACGCGTCGCTACCTCACGAGTGATATTAAAAGAGATATAAGGCGCGATATTCATCGTTCGCAGATAAAGGATGGCTTTCTGATGCTCGAACATAAGTATATGATTTCTTCGCGCGAGGGTAGTAAACTGATGGTCGAGACAAGCACTCGTGTAAACACCGAGGCGGGTTCGGGATTGTTGCCTCAGATAAAGCCGCAAAGTGGCAGTGCCAATCTATCTGTGCAAGAGCAGCAACGACTTATGATTGAGACGCTTAGCAAACGCTACCAATATCAGCGTGCAATGCTCGACGAGGTCGTCTATAATATGATATATAAAGCGAGTGAAAAACCTCTTGCTCAGCGAATCAATTTTCGCAGCCTCGACCAAGATATAAAATCCGAGCTTGCTAACAATGGAATAAATTTATCTTACCACTTCAGGGTATTGGACGCCGACGGAAAAGAGGTCTATAAATGCGCCGACTACGAGCGTGGCAGCGCAGACAATGTATATAAAGAGCTGATTTTCAAGAACGACCCACCAACACGTATGGGCGTGCTTGAGGTAAATTTCCCTGTTGATATATTGAACAAATATATTTACAGTTCGGTTAAATTTATGATTCCTTCTATTCTCTTCACTCTTGTGTTGCTTATAACATTCGTTATTACGCTTTATATGATTGTGAGACAGAAGAAATTAACAGAAATAAAGAACGATTTTATAAATAATATGACGCACGAGTTTAAGACACCAATATCGACAATATCGCTTGCGGCACAAATGCTGCAGGACCAGTCGGTTGCAAAGTCGCCCGCAATGTTCGGGAAACTCTCGGGCGTAATATCGAGCGAGACTAAGCGACTGCGCTTTCAGGTGGATAAAGTGCTTCAGATGTCAATGTTCGAGGATAGAAAAACAGCGTCGCTCAAGATGAAAGAGCTCGACTCGCACGAGCTGCTGAGTGGTGTAATAAACACCTTTGCCGTAAAAGTGGAGCAGAGCGGTGGACACATTCAGTGGATACCCGAGGCCGACGACCCCTACGTATATGTCGATGAGATGCACTTTACCAATGTGATATTCAATCTAATGGACAATGCACTCAAATATAAAAAACGCGACGAGCCGCTTAACCTGACGCTGCGCACGTGGAACGCCAACGGGCACCTTATGCTATCGTTGCAGGATAATGGCATTGGAATACGTAAAGAAGATATTAAAAAAATATTCGATAAATTCTACCGTGTACACACCGGCAATCTGCACGACGTCAAGGGATTCGGTCTCGGCCTTGCCTACGTCAAGCAGATAATACAGGCTCACGGAGGAACAATTCGCGCCGAGAGTGAAATTGGCGTCGGAACAACATTTGTCATTGTATTACCCTTAAAATAAAAAAATTATGGAAGAGAAACAGAGTATTTTACTATGTGAGGATGACGAGAATCTTGGAATGCTGCTGCGTGAGTATTTGCAGGCCAAAGGTTATTATGCCGAGCTGTGCCCCGATGGCGAGGCCGGATACCGTGCCTTCCTCAAAGGAAAATTCGATATTTGTGTGCTCGATGTAATGATGCCCATAAAAGACGGCTTTACACTTGCACAGGAGATACGTGCGGCCAACTCGGAAATACCTATTATTTTCCTTACGGCCAAGACACTTAAAGAGGATATTCTCGAAGGATTCAAAATAGGTGCCGACGACTATATAACAAAGCCCTTCAGTATGGAAGAGCTTGTATTCCGCATCGAGGCAGTGCTGCGTCGTGTGTGCGGAAAGAAGAACAAGGAAAATACACTCTATAAGATAGGTGGTTTTATGTTCGATACACAGAAACAACTGCTTACAATAGACGGACAGAACACCAAGCTCACAACAAAAGAGTCGGAGCTGTTGGCGTTACTCTGTGCCCACGCCAATGAGATTCTTCAGCGCGATTTTGCACTAAAGACAATATGGATTGATGATAATTATTTCAACGCACGCAGTATGGATGTTTATATAACAAAGTTGCGTAAACATCTGAAGGCCGACCCATCGATCGAAATTATCAACATTCACGGAAAGGGCTATAAGCTCATTACTCCCTAGGCCGAGGCTTAACGAGCCTATAAAATAAAAAATGGTTCAGAAATTTTTCTGAACCATTTTTTATTTTATGCTCCCGAAGATATTATCTTTTCTCAAGGTGCTTTTTGCTTGCAAAGACATAAACAAATGCGCCAACCAACATAAGAACGAATGAACCGCTTGTGATAAGGTTGTTATTTACCATTCCTTGAAAATAGCATACGATAAGTGCTACAGCTCCAATGAGAATAAGAGCTAATCCTAAAAAACTGATACCTTTCATATTATATAATTGATTATTTATATTCTGCCTGCAAAGTAACACATAAATATTTTTATAATGAAATTTTTTTTGCTAAATTTTAAGACACTTCTAATGTTTTATAAAAGTTGCAGAGTCAACCAGCAAGTGCAACATTACGAAATAAATTTGTAAAAGCAC
>CAYYEL010000066.1:0-11859 GCA_964470845.1 uncultured Bacteroidaceae bacterium
ACAGTTACTTTGACTATTCTTTTGAGCATGGATGGTCAGTAGTGGCTGTATATCGCAAAGTGTTTGAATAGATAAAATCATAACCTTCTTGTTTTAATAACTCTGTAAAGAAAAAGTGTCCCCTTGCTATTGCAGTAGCAAAGGGACAAAGTTGAATTGTCTAACCTACTCAAAAAAGAAACTTTAATTAACGACATTAATTTCTTGCGTATGAAATATAATGAAATTTTAATCAAAATTACCTATGAGTATAATAATGCACTTTCTCGTTGGATAAAAGTAAAGCATTATGTAGTATTATAATTGGCAACCATTCTGTTCATTTAGGGTACGCCACTCTTTTTAGGGTAAAGTCATATAAACTCACCTATATAATTATGAAAAATTCGGGAAAATTGATGATTCTGATGCTGATGCTGCTGATTGGTGCTTCGGCTGTGAGTGCACAAGATTGGGCAGGCGATGTAGAGCGTGTCGAGCATCGAGGGCGCGATAGAGGCTATCGCGAGATTAAGCCTATGAAGAGTGGCGACTTTAAGAAATTCTGTAGGTATGTAAAAGATACCTCATTCGATAAAAATAAGATTCATATTGTCGAGATTGCAACCTTCGGCTCTTATTTCTCTTCGGAGCAGTGTTATAAGATATTATCGCTTTTCTCGTTTGATGATAATAAACTTGCTGTACTGAGGATTTTAAAGCCTGTTATCCTTGACTATAACTGTGCCGAGAAAATTTTGAGCTCTTTCAGTTTCTCATCCAAACGCGAAAAGGCAGCTGCTATTTTACTGCGTGGAATGAGCCGATAAATGTTAGAAGGTTGCAACCAAGGGTGTTGCAACCTTCTTTTTTTCTTAAATGTTGGCTATTCTCATTATGTCGGCAAATACTCCGGCGGCGGTAACGCTTGCGCCTGCACCGTAGCCTTTTATAAGCATTGGGTACTCTTTGTAGCGTTCGGTAGTCAGCAGTACAATGTTGTTGCTGCCTTCGAGATTGTAGAATGGATGGTGCTTATTAACCTTGCACAGCGAGACGCTTCCCTTTCCGTCTTGATATTTTGCGATAAAGCGCCAGTGCATCTTCTCGGCCTCCATTTTCTGACGCTCGGCCTCAAAATCGGCGTCAAGCTCGGGCAGACGCTCCCAAAAATTCTCAAGCGAACCGTTGAACAGCTCATCGGGAATGAAAAGATTGGCCTCGACATCCTCTTGCTCTATGGCGTATCCGGCCTCGCGTGCAAGAATAACCAATTTGCGGATGACATCTTTTCCGCTGAGGTCGATGCGCGGGTCGGGCTCGCTGTAACCCTTCTCCTGAGCCAGACGCACCGTCTCGCTCAATGGAACATCGCTACTGAGCATATTGAATATGAAGTTGAGCGTACCGCTTAGTACAGCCTCAATCTTCAGAATCTTGTCGCCACTGTTTATAAGGTCGTTAATGGTGTTAATTATAGGAAGACCTGCACCCACGTTTGTCTCGAACAGGAATTTTATGCTGCGTTGGCGGGCAATATGTTTCAGATGGCTGTATGTGGCATAGTCGGACGAGGCGGCAATCTTGTTGGCGGCCACCACCGAGATATTGTGCTCTAAAAAGTCGCCATATAGTGCTGCTACCTCGCCGTTGGCAGTACAATCGACAAATACCGAATTAAATATATTCATCTTGATAATCTCGTTACGCATACGGTCGATGCTGCTCTCGGGGCTCTCGGCAAGTGCTTGTCGATAGTTTGTGAGGTCGAGCCCCTCGCGGTCGAATATTGCGTGGCGGCTGTTGGCTATTCCCACCACATTCAGTTGCAGGCTGTGCTCGCTCATCAGTTTCTTGCGTTGCGAGGCTATCTGTTCGATGAGGCTGCCACCCACTGTGCCTATTCCACAGATGAACAGGTTCAGTACCTTATACTCGGACAAGAAGAACGAGTCGTGTATTACGTTCAGTGTCTTACGCAGCAACTTATCCTTGATGACAAATGAGATATTCGTCTCTTGCCCGCCTTGTGCACAAGCAATTACGTTAATACCGTTGCGTCCCAGTGTCTGGAATAATTTTCCTATGATGCCGGCATTGTGTCGCATATTTTCGCCTACAATGGCAACGGTCGATAGGTTGCTCACTGCCGTTACCGACTCCATAAGTCCCATTGATATTTCCTTGGCAAATTCTTGATTAAGAACCTCGCAGGCCTTGGCTGCATCGACGTGTCGCAGACCTATCGAGGTGCTGTTCTCCGATGAAGCCTGTGCTACAAGAAACACGCTTATATCGGCGTCGGCAAGGGTTTTGAATATACGGTGGTTCACACCCACAATTCCTACCATTCCCAAGCCTTGCACTGTCAGTAGGTCGGTGTCGTTGATGCTCGATATTCCTTTGATTAACCGTCCTCCACCCGAATCGCTCTCGGCGCTGATTATTGTGCCCTCGCCATCGGGGTTGAAGGTGTTTTTTATGGCAATGGGAATATTTGCCTTGAATACGGGGTAGATGGTGGGGGGATATACAACCTTTGCTCCAAAATTACAAAGCTCGGTAGCCTCGACGTAGCTCAGTCGCTTTATCGTATAGGCATTGTTTATAACCTTGGGGTCGGCTGTCATAAATCCGTCAACGTCGGTCCATATCTCAAGAATGTCGGCCTTTAGTGCCGCTGCCAAAATGGCCGCAGTGTAGTCCGAACCGCCCCTGCCCAGATTGGTGATATCGCCGCTTGTCTTGTCCTGCGAAATAAAGCCCGGGACAATGATTATTCTATCCTCCTTGCCATCGAAATGTTGGTGTATTAGACGGTCGGTCTCTTCGTCGGCAAGAATGTTTTTATTGTGCTTCACCTCGGTTCTTATGAAGCCTCGGGCATTGTAGCGTACTGCGCCGTCGATGAGGGCTGTAACTATGCGGCTCGATATTCTTTCGCCATAGCTTAGAATGGTTGCCTCGGTCTTTGCGGTGATATTGTTTATGAGTGCAAGGCCTTGATAGATGTTGTCGAGCTCGTTTAGCAGTTTGTCAACCTCGTGCAACAGTGCTGTTCGCTTTTTGTCGCACGTTATTATGCTGTAAATAAGCTCGTGGTGGCGTGTTACAATCTGTTGAAACTCGTCGTTGAAGGCGGGGTTGCCCTCGGCTGCCATTTGCGAGGTTTTTATCAGTTTGTCGGTTATACCGCCCAATGCGGAGACTACTACAATTACATTTTCGTGCTTAGCGGTTGTCTCGACAATGTTTTTTAGGTTTAATATGCTGTTTACGGAACCAACCGATGTTCCGCCGAATTTCATTACTTTCATCTTTCTATTGTGTAGCAGGCTTTTGATATTCTCTGCGGCGGGTGCAAATTTATCAATTTTACAACATAATAGCAAATAAATGGTCGATAATGATTTTTTTTGCCTGCTGTTTGCTGCAAATTATGGTGCTTTTGTGTCTATACGCTTTCTTTATGTGAATTGCGATTGCGGTTCATTAGGCGTATGTGAAATTCGTGGGCAGTGTTATTTTGTCTTTATCGAGCGGGATGCGGTGTTTCTGGTAACGTCCCTGTGTAGGCATATAGCGTTGGGCTACGTCGCTGCGCAGTTTGCTCAGAAACTCGTGGCGTATGATTGAGAGGTTCTTGTGCAGATAGTTGTGTGTGGGGTTTGTTATTCTCTCGAACATTCTTTTTATGACGCTCCAATTTTGTCGGCCCGATATTAGACGGTATATACTCTGAAACTCCTCGCTGTAATCATTTATATCCTTGAGGATTATTCCACCGGGGTGGCACAGTAAAAATATGTACAGTGCTTTGGGCAGTGGCGCAAGCTCTATTTTTATTTGCGGGTACAGGGGGAGTGTAATGTCGTAACTGTCGTTTATGCAAATGTCGCTAAGGGTAATATCTTCGGGGGATTCAATGTTTGTCGGTATAAGGTCGGCTGCAACGTAGTGGTCGTCCTCGTGGTTAATGGGTGGTGTGTCGTCGGGCATACGGAAACGCAGCGTCGGACGTTCGCTGTTGTCGTAGTCGCCGTAGTCGTAACTGTTGATGTTTCTTAGTCTGTATTGTCTTTCGTAAGCGATAATGCTGTTCAGTGCTTCGTATATGCGTGTTTGCAGTGCCTCCTCGCTCTCGCCATCGGGAATCTCCTCGAACATAATTTCGGCAATGGGAATCTCGTCGTATGAAATATCAACATCGACAATGGCGGCAAAAGAACCCTTTTGCAGTGTGGCCGTGTTGTCCGAGAGGGTTGCTTGAGGGTTGCTGCGCTGTATAATCTGTGCAGTTGTGTAGATTGTGGAGGGTAGTGTGTGCAGGGTGTACGGGCCTGCACCGTGTCGCTCAAGATATTTCAGAAAATCGTTGCTGTGGTTTGCAATATATTTGTCGGCAAAAGTGTTGCTGCCGCTTGCTGTGTAGTAAATGATTTTTGAACGGCCTGCGTATATTTCCGATTCTCTGAAAAGATATTTCATTATTTGCTGTTTTTATGGGTTACTCGGCAAAAATAGTAACAAACGAGCGAGAATATATAAAGTTTACTTTAATATTTTCAAAGCGAATGCCCATTATTTTCGCTATTTACAGCAAAAATCAGGAAAAAATATCTAAATAATGAAATGTAATTCTTGCCAATGCGGCGTTGTTGCGCTATCTTAGCACTCAATTAAACTTTGGAAGCAGATTTATGGCTAAAGAAAAGAGTGTTTTCTTGTGTAACGAGTGTGGTTACGAGTCGCCGAAATGGGCAGGTAAATGCCCGTCGTGCGGTGCGTGGAATAGTTTCGTCGAGAAGGTAGTGCGCACCTCGCCGTCGTCGCGTATGCCCACCGCTGTCGATGAGAAATCTCTTTCACAACCTGTGCTCATTGATACGGTCTCAACCGACGAGTTGCCGCGTATCGACCTTGGCGACGCCGAGCTCAACCGCGTGCTTGGTGGCGGTCTTGTACCCGGCTCGATGGTGCTGTTGGGCGGTGAACCGGGTATAGGAAAATCGACGCTTGTGCTTCAGACAGTGCTTAATATGCCTTTGCGCAGGGTGCTCTATGTATCGGGCGAGGAGAGTGCACGGCAGATTAAATTGCGTGCCGACCGCATCGAACATCAACATTCCGGGTGTATGATTGTGTGCGAGACGCTGCTCGAAACAATTTTTACTCACATAAAAAATGTAGCGCCCGAGCTTGTGATAATCGACTCTATACAGACAATGTGCAGTGAGACGGTCGATTCCTCGCCGGGTAGTATGTCGCAAGTGCGCGAGTGTGCGGCAATGCTTCTTAAATATGCCAAAGAGCACAATGTACCGGTGATTCTCATAGGCCACATTACAAAGGATGGTACAATTGCCGGCCCCAAAATTCTGGAGCACATTGTGGATGTTGTAATACAATTCGAGGGCGACCAGCATCATTTGTATCGTGTGCTGCGTTCTATAAAGAACCGCTTCGGAAGTACCGCCGAGCTTGGTATTTACGAGATGCGTCGCGAGGGGTTGCGGCAGGTTAATAACCCCTCGGAACTTCTTTTGGGCGAGCGGCACAGTGGAATGAGCGGTGTTGCCATTGCTTCGGCAATCGAGGGGGTGAGCCCTTTTCTTATCGAGGTTCAAGCGCTTGTGAGCAGCGCTGTCTATGGCACTCCGCAACGCTCGGCAACAGGATTCGATACGCGCCGTATGAATATGCTGCTTGCGGTGCTCGAAAAACGTGTAGGCTTCAAATTGGCACAGAAGGATGTTTATTTGAACATTGCGGGTGGATTGCGCGTAAACGATCCGGCCATCGACCTCTCGGTAATAAGCGCAATACTATCGAGCAATATGGACGTCGAGATTGAACCCGATATTTGTATGGCGGGCGAGGTTGGCCTCTCGGGCGAGATTCGTCCTGTCAACCGCATCGAACAGCGCATTGCCGAGGCCGCCAAGCTGGGCTTCAGCCGTATAATTGTGCCCAAGAGCAATTTAAAACGTCTCGACCTCTCGCGCTTCTCTATCGAGGTACTGTCGGTTGCTAAGGTCGAGGAGGCTTTCCGTCTTATTTTCGGTTGATACAAAATTTTTCTTTGAACAATGACTTACGATTATCAGATACGTGTGTTGCCGCAGGTGGCGGCAAGCGAACAGGCAATAAAAGAGTTTCTTGCACGTGAGAAGGGGCACAATGTGCGCAGTATGACCGCTGCGAGGGTGTTGCGTCGCAGTATCGACGCGCGTCAGCGCACCGTCTATGTGAATCTGACTGTACGCCTCTTTGTGAACGAGCAGCCACCGTCGGACGAGTTTATTCCTCGCGAGTATGGCTGCGTCGAGGGAAAAGAGCCGGTCATTGTGGTGGGCGCGGGCCCCGCCGGACTTTTTGCGGCGCTTAAACTCATTGAGCAGGGATTGCGCCCCATTGTCGTCGAGCGTGGAAAAGATGTGCGCAGTCGCAAGGTAGATGTTGCCAATATAGCGCGAACACACACCGTTGACCCCGAGTCGAACTACTGCTTTGGCGAGGGTGGTGCCGGCGCTTATTCCGATGGTAAACTGTACACACGCAGCAAGAAACGCGGTAGCAACGAGGGTATTTTGCACATATTCTGTCATCATGGGGCAAGCGCCTCAATCCTTTCGGACGCGCATCCTCATCTGGGCACCGATAAACTGCCGCGCATCATCGAGAATATGCGTGGGACAATTGAGCGTTGCGGAGGCGAGGTTCATTTCGGCACGCGAATGGACGAGCTTCTTGTCAGCGGCGGACGCGTCTGCGGAATACGTACCAATAGAGGCGAGTTTATGGCCTCGGCTGTAATTCTTGCGACGGGACACTCGGCCAAGGATGTTTATCGCAGTCTGCACGCATTGGGCATCGAAATTGAGGCCAAGGGAATTGCCGTGGGCGTGCGATTGGAGCACCCTTCGCAGTTAATCGACCAAATTCAATATCACAATCCACAGGGTAGGGGGAAATTTCTGCCCCCGGCCGAGTATAGTTTCAGCACGCAGGTCGATGGACGCGGAGTGTATAGCTTCTGTATGTGTCCCGGCGGAGTTGTAGTGCCCTCGGCATCGGGTAGCGAGGAGCTTCTTGTGAATGGAATGTCGCCCTCGCATCGTGGCGGACGTTGGAGTAATTCGGGAATGGTGGTACAGATAAATTGCGAGGATATTGACCAACCGACAATGCTGATGGAGGTTGATGGGTTCGAGCCTGTTGCCCCCGATTCGCCGCTCAAGGTGCTGGCTTTTCAAGAGAAGTTGGAACGTCTGTGCTGGCTTATGGGCAACCGCCGTCAGACGGCGCCGGCGCAGCGTATGACCGATTTTGTGGCCGGCCGACTGAGTTACGACCTTGCCGATAGTTCGTATGCACCGGGGTTAATCTCTTCGCCTATGCACTTTTGGTTGCCTAAATTCATTGGGGCACGACTGCAACGCGGGTTCGAGAATTTCGGACGTGCGTCGCGCGGATTTCTTACTCGCGAGGCTACGCTCATCGGTGTCGAGACGCGCACCTCGTCGCCCGTGCGCATTGTACGCGACAGCGAGACGCTTCAGCATCGTCAGATTAAGGGGCTTTTCCCCTGTGGCGAGGGTGCAGGATATGCGGGGGGCATTGTATCGGCGGCGGTCGATGGCGAGCGTTGTGCTGTGTCGGCAGCCGAGTATCTGAAGGCTATATAAAAAGGCTCTTATTTGAAACAATCGAGGCTGTTTCTATATTCAGAAACAGCCTCGATTGTTATTTTATATCCGGCTTGTGAGAATTTTCATTTTGCCGTTGGGTAGAATGTCGAGTGCTGTGGCTGTTGCGGGAACAAGAATCGACTCGCCTTGACGCAACTGCATCTGCTCGCCGTTGTTGTCGGTTATTGTGCCCTCGCCCTCGGTGCATATTACAATTACAAAGGAGTCGAGCTGCGAAAGGTCGATGCTGTGGGCCTTTGTGAGATTGTAGAGTGAGGTAGTAAAATAGGGGCACGATACAAGCTCAATGCGTTTGTCGTCGGCTGCCTCGTAGTGTGTGCGGTAGTCGTCCTGCACACTGTAATCTATCACTGCCTTGCTCTGCTCGGTGTGTAGCTCGCGGGGGTTGCCGTTGGCATCTACACGGTTAAAGTCGTATATGCGATAGGTGATATTTGATGTCTGCTGAATCTCGGCAATAAAAGCGCCTGCGCCGATGGAGTGGATGCGTCCGGCGGGCAGGAAGAAAAGGTCGCCTGCGTGAATGTCATACTCGGCCAGAAGGTCGGTGATTGTGTTGTCGGCGATGCTTGCCTCGTACTCCTCGGGGGTTACCTGCTTGGCGAATCCCGAGCGCAGACTGCTGCCGGGGTCGGCATCTACGACGTACCACATTTCGGTCTTACCCTTTGATTGGTGGCGCTCCCACGCCTGCTCGTCGTTGGGGTGAACCTGTATCGAGAGGTCTTGTCGGGCGTCGATGAATTTTATAAGCAGGGGAAACTCGTTGCCGAAACGCTCATAGTTGGCTTTGCCGAGGAGTGCAGCACCGTCGCGCTTGAGAAGTTCGGGTAGCTTGAGCCCTGCATCGGGGCCTTCGGCTACCACCGACTCGTTATCTTTTACGCCCGAGATTTCCCAACTCTCGCCCACCTGTTTTTGGTCCGAGGTTATTCCTTTGTAGGGGAGAATTTTTTCACCGCCCCAAAGCATTGATTTTAAAATAGGTTTAAATTTGTACATAGTGTGTATTAAGTTTTATTTGGTTGTTCTAATGTGCGAATTTAGTAATTTTTTGCAAAATATCGGGTAATTGGGAAAAATCATCTATAATATGTTCGGCTTGTGCTGCAATAAGTTCGTCGCGCCGGCCGTTGCCGTATGTTACGCCGCACGTGTGGCTGCCTGCACGTGCCCCCATAAGAATGTCAAAATGTGTGTCGCCAACCACTATTGCCTCGTGTGGCTCGCACGAAAAATGTTGCAGGGTTTTTAGTACGGGCTCGGGGTGGGGCTTGGCGTTCTCGGTGTCGTCGGCGCCAAGAACAAACGAGATTATATCTTTTATTCTCATCTCCTTTAGATATTCGTCCAACGTGTGGCGGTTGCGGCTGCTGGCAATCGTAAGAGTGTAACCCGACGTGTGTAGCTTGTGCAGTGTCTCTATTGTGTGAGGAAAAGGCTTTACTGCCCCTGAGGTGTTGTTGCGATAGAATATGCGTCGATAGGTGTCGGTGCACAGCTCGGCTTGTGTGCTGTCTATTGTAAAGAGTCTCGTAAAGGCCTCTTTAAGCGGCAACCCTATTGTCGAGCCACACTCATCATCGGTGCGCCGTGGTAGATTAAGCTCGCTTATTGTCTGTTGGAAGGTGCTTATTATAAGGCTTTTTGTGTCGCCTATTGTTCCGTCAAAATCCAATATTATCAGTTTCATAATTGTGAGCATTTACACTTACGATGGACAAATATACCTTTTATCCTTTTATGTGCTGCTTTTTTGAATAAAAAATCTTTTTACGGTGTTACATTTTTGTATATTGAGCGTCTTTATAATAAAAGAAGGTTTTTTATGAAAAATTATATATTATTTTTCCTGCTTTTGTTTTTTGGAGGTTCGTTGATTACAGCGCAGGATATAACAGGAAAAGTTGTAAGCGAGCAGTCGCATGCTGTCGAGGGGGCGAGCGTGGTGCTTCAGACAATCGACTCTACTTTTGTCGATGTTGCACTCACAGCAGCCGATGGCTCTTTCTCTTTATCATCGACGCTGAAGAGTTTCCGCCTTATTGTGCAGCATCTCTCGTATCATCATAAGGAGATACTTTCCGATAAATGCGACGTCGGAACAATAATCTTGCAGGCCAAGGATGGCGAGCTTCAAGAGCTTGTAGTAACAGCCGAGCGTCCGCTGGTAAGCGTCGAGAATGGTGCGCTTGCTTATGACGTTGCGACACTGACACAGAATACCACCGCCAATAACGCCTACGAAGCAATTCTCAGAATCCCCGGTGTCTCGGAGAGTGCCGAGGGAACTTTGTCGCTTGCAGGGGCAGGTGCTCTTACTGTTGTGCTCGATGGCAGGCCATCAACGATGACTGCCGAGCAGTTGGCGACACTCCTGCACAGCACCCCTGTGGAGCGTGTCGAGTGTGCCGATGTAATGTACAGTGCTCCACCGCACTTTCACGTGCGTGGTGCGGTTGTTAACGTGCAACTGAGAAAGAGTAACGACCGTCTCTTTCAGGGCGAGGTAGGCGCAAACTATGCAAACCCTTACGACGATAATTATGGGGCGCACACCAATCTGCGTGTGGCAACTTCAAAAGTGGCATTCGACCTAATGTATAAGGTGGGCCAATATACCAAAGCGCAGAAGATGGGACTGCACTCGCTGCATCTTCTCGACGGTCGATTGTACGATATTCGTCAAGAGCAGATTTCTATAAGTGAGGCCTGCCGACACGATTATCGTGCGGCTTTTGAGTACAATTGGAAAGAGGGTGATAATGTGTCGCTGGCCTATTCGGGCAGCCTTAGAGACAATGCCGGGACACGTTCGTTGTCGGATGGTAATTTCCAAAATTCCGATGCCGTTACCGACGCCGATTACAATTTTATGCATAATATAGCGTTGAATATGCAATTGTCGGCGGGGCTTTCGGCCGGCGTCGATTATACTCTTTTTAAGACACGCGACAATGGTAGAATGTCGGTACTTTATAAGGAGGACAACAGCCTTGCGCGTGTAGCCTACACCTCGGGGCAGAAAATAGGCAGCCTCACCGCCTATGCCGACCGCACACTCTCCCTTGCTCGTGGGTGGACATTGGGCTACGGTGCATCGTATAAATTTATCTCCACCGAGAATTATCAGTTTTACAGTGAGGCTCTGACGCCATCGGCTCCCAATGTTGACGAGTGCCTTGACGAGACAACAGCCTCGTTCTATTTGTCGGCCGGCAAACAATATGCCTCGGGCGTGTCGTTTAACCTTTCGGCTACGGGCGAGTATTACAAAATTGGCGACTATAAAAAGTGGTCGTTCTATCCGCAGGCCTCGCTCACGTGGATGCGCAATCCCAATCACATTTTTCAAGGCTCGCTGTCGGTCGATAAGACCTTTCCGAGCTATTGGGCTTTGCAGGGGACGGTAAGTTATATTGATGGTTACAGCGAGCTGCACGGTTCGCCCGGATTGCGCCCGCTCACACGCTACAATATGAATGTAAATTATATATATAAGCAGAAATATGTTGCGGGGCTGTTTTATATGTATCACGATAATCTCTTTGGACAGACACCTTATCAATCGAGCGAGCGATTAGTGCTGATATATAAAATGCTCAATTGGAATTATTTGGCTCAGGCGGGTGTGAATTTTGTTGTGCCTGTGAAGGTGGGTAATTGGCTCGACAGCAGGCTTGTGCTCACAGGATTTTATATGCACCAGCGTTGCGACGAATATTTCGACCTTGGCTTTGTGCGCGATAATTGGGGTGCTGTTATTTCGCTTAACAATAGTTTCATTCTCTCCGAGGCTCTCTCGCTCGAATTAAATGGCTTTATGCAGACACCCGCCTCGCAGGGTACGTTCAATATTCCAACTATTGCCGAGGTTACTGCGGGTGCACGCTGGACTTTTGCTCGGAAAAAGGCCTCGTTGACGCTCCGTTGGAACGATATTTTCGATACTTTCTCGCCCGACATTTCGCTCGACTATAAGGGGCAGAAGATGAGTATGCAGAATAATAACTATACGAGTTATTTGTCGCTCGATTTTGTCTATCGCTTCGGTGGGTACAAAAAACGAGAATTTAAAGAGGTGGATACGTCGCGCTTCGGACGCTGATGGCTGATAAAAAAGAAGCTGCCCCAACCGTTTAAACGGTTGGGGCAGCTTCTTTTTTAT
>CAYYEL010000067.1:0-1018 GCA_964470845.1 uncultured Bacteroidaceae bacterium
AAATATCAATCATTTCAAAGAACTATTTCGATTTTTTAGTGGACACTAATGACTAAAAATAAAAAATGTATCTGAATTATATAAATGTCAAGAGCAATACAAAGATGTATTAAAAATAGCAAAACTACTGAGTGAGGAAACATGGAAAAAAATGATGGAGCTTTTGCTTGAAATAACAGTCAAAGGTGAAAGGAAAAATGCAGATTTAATTAATCGAATGAGAAAAGTTCTTGAAGATGCGATGCCTGCATTAAAAGGATGTGGATACAAATACTTTACTACAACAGACAAGGAATCCTTAAACGATCTATCTGTTTATATTGGTAAAGATGAAACTATACCAGTATATATTCAACGTGCTTTCCATACTTTGACAAATATTAGTCAGGATGGTTCTCATAGTAAAAGCATTTCCTCTAAATTAGAGGTAGACCTTGATGTTTCAACTCTTAAAGCTCCCTATTTATTAAGGAGTAGTCTATATGAGCTTTGTAATATCTTAATATGGATTGGCGACAGATACAAATTATGCAAAGAACGATTGAAATAAATGCAGATATTTATAAAGAATTAAAGAAAACGTCTCTTTTCTTTGTAAAATATAATGAACGGTTATATTATGATGAGCGTGGAAATAAATACGATAACTCTGTATGGCAATCTGTAGACAAAGGTCTAGGGATAAGTTTTCACGCTGAAAAATTCGGCCAAAGCAATTTAGGCTACTGTTTATGCATAATTGATAAAGTCGAGCCGTGTTACGACAATAGCGGCAAGTCTCTTGATGATAAAGTTAGTATTATCATTCATAATGCCACAACATATAATGAGAATGATTGTTCAATCATTCTCAACAACTGTATAACTCGTAGCAGTGATAAGGAAGATAAGTTTTATTTCATAGAGTTGCTATGGTTTCTTGACAAGAATGGTGTCAATAAAAATACCATAATTAAAGCTATTAATAAGTTCGATAACCGAGTAAAGCCATTTGTCTTAGACATTCTTAGAAAGATTA
>CAYYEL010000067.1:1028-11718 GCA_964470845.1 uncultured Bacteroidaceae bacterium
CATTTAAACAATCAAAATATTATAAAATCCGTATTTGATTCATTCAATAATCGGTATGATGTTTATATGCCGAAAATTATTACAGAAGCGTTACAATCGTGTAAACCGTCATGTAATAAGTATGATCTTAATATTTTTCAACTAATTGATGAGATTGTCGAAGTTGAAACAACTAAGCAAACTCTAACTATATGTAAAAATAGCGAAAACCTTATCTTGAAATTACTCTGGTGGTCAAATACGGAAAATGCATTAAGCGACTATAAGATTCTGATACCACTGTTCTCAATGGTCGCAGAACCAATCAGATTAGATATAGTAAAGAGGTACTTTCATGACATACGATTGAAAAACACTTCCTTAGATACCGATTTGCTGTCCCAATTTAAAGACAACCAATATAACGAG
This sequence comes from uncultured Bacteroidaceae bacterium, assembly GCA_964470845.1. Taxonomy (GTDB): domain Bacteria; phylum Bacteroidota; class Bacteroidia; order Bacteroidales; family Bacteroidaceae; genus HGM04593. The sequence goes on from CAYYEL010000067.1 coordinate 1,437, forward strand.
TTTATTTGTTATCGCTACGCAACAGAAACACCTGATGAACGCGTAATTCTGACTGTTCCATTGTTATGCGATAACATATTGACTCTCTATAATTCAAAAGGAAAAGCCTTCCAAACTTTTGATGGCATCCTGGATTTTGCAATAACTCATTGTGATAAAACACATCCTGGCATAGACTTACAACTTGAACGTTTTATCCCTATATGCAAGAATAGTGCAGTCTATAATAGCTATTTTAAAGGTTTTATTGATTACAAACTTGTTTACAAACTGAATAAGAAAAGATTAACAAAATCTTTTTTATTGGATTGTATTAGAATTATTCTAGATAGTTATGGAAGAAGGGAAATGTACCCTGTATGCAAGTATGGCAATGATTCCCGCTTGGAAGATAGTTTATATGCAAAATGTTCGCAATCAATAACGAGCAAAAAAGGACAAAGCTATAAGCTAGAATGTATTGCATACAAAAAGTATGAAGACAAATGGAAGATACCTTATACCCCTGAAAATATAGAAATACTAAATAGTTTTATAGCAAATAGAAATTTTAAAATTGACAATTTAAGAGAGATTTCTATTGACATTAATATGGTTTCATTGGAAGATTTTCGCAATTATATTCTTTCATTGCCTTCAGAGTTTGAAAATACAGGAAACGAGGAGTTCCTCATTGATTCACATTCAAACAGTAAACAAACATATAAGCTGAGGTTAATCGATATGTGTTCTGATATTCTAAGAATGAGAATATTCCCTCAAAAAGGAGCATTAACAGGTAATCATTTTGATGTTTTTGGAATTTGGAAAGATATTAGTGCAAATATAAATCCATTGCAACTACAATCACCGGATTCTCCACAATATATCGCTGCTAGAACAGAGTATTTGTCAAAAGAGGCAGATGAAGTTACTACAAGAACTATAGAATCTTTAAAAAAGCAACTTGGTATACAAGAATACAATGGTCACTATTTTGAACTTAAATATGACAAAGTAACCCTTACCAAAATCATAAAAAAATATTATTTTAAGGGAACCATAACTGAGCACGACAAAATTTATGAGCGTGAATTCCTTAGTACCTCTAATGCAGCAGGAGGCTATAGGCAATATTGTGCACCCAAATTGAGCGAAGTTAATAATCCAGCAATAGACCTTCCATATTTTTGGTGTCGTGGTAAAGAATGCTTTCACAACAATCTAGAAAAACAAACTTTAAAAGAAACAAATGATTGGCATGAATACTCACTATACCATTTAATAGAAATTATCGGATACCCCAAACTGCATGCAACAAAAGCAGGAAATGAGCCAGATCCTATTGTCCGGAATTTCATTGCGATAACAAATAAAGCAATGCAAAAATTTCGCAGATTAAAATGTCGAACTTGTGGCCATCTTATGTTTACCGATAAAAGCAGTGGATTTAATAGGTATAATTATTTCTCATGCATAAATCCCAATTGTCCAGAAATCAATAGACCTATATATCTTAATTTTTGTTATCATTGTAAAAAAGGGCTTATTGATTCACGTGATACAAAACAATGCCCTAACGGATGGTATATTTGTCCTGCGTGTTTGGCTTGTTGCGATAATGAGCTATATGAAAGACAAGCACAACGCTATATACTATCAAATCGTCCTATTCCCGATAAAATTATTAAGATGTTAGAACATGGTCATAATGATAAAGGAGAATATTTTTGTCCAGATTGTGGAACACAAATTCAAACACTAAAAGACAAGCAAGGTCATGAATATCGCGAATGCACATCGTGTAAAAAAAAATATGACGCACCTCTAAAGAAGATAATAATTAAACACTTTATTTAAGTCGCCAATATATAACAGTAACCCTATGAAACAAATAACTTTCATATATATACTTTTTCTTACCATTGCTGTTATTTCAGGATGTTATAACAACAAAGCACAAATACATGTAGAAAGTAATAATGAGAATCCCAAGGAACAAGTATGTGTAGCGTCTTGTGAACAAAATGATACTGTCTTATGGGATACTTGGTTTAAAGAAAATAATAAATGTTACATTTATTATTTTAATGAGACGAAAGAAAAATACACTAGAACAATAAACGATTTGTTATCCCTATTCTATAATGGTAACGACTCATTAAAAAGTAATTACAGAATGATTGAATGGAGACTTAATAAGTTTTATCCAATTATAGATGATGCTTCAAATGAGTTGAAAAAATATAATAATATTGAGAAACAGATTGACTCACTGCTTAACTTTGAAGTAGAGAAGGATGGTTATCAAGTGCGTCATAAATCGGCACTAACACGATTTTTGTATGAGTTCAGGCTTAAAATGCTTGAGGAGAAGCTAAGAAATTCAATTGAGGACGCAGAAATTAAACTGTTACTAGACAAAGAAATCAAGCTTTGGTATCAATATTCAAACGCAACTTCCGATGCGTTTGAGAAAATTGTTTTAAGAAAGTATAACTACAATCTTAAAGCGGTGTTTTGGAACAATTATGATTTTGACATAATGAATCATAGGATTAACTCATTATTGTATCTATATTTTAAGGATTCTTTGACACATAAAAGCAATTGCACATATGATTGGAAGAATGTAGAATCTAGTTATAGGCAAATACAAAAAAGTATAAAGCTAGAGAATGATTCTGATTATGAATATTCGTATGAAGAACAGAAGAAGTCGCTAAGTGATGACAAAAACTCTTTCATAAGGTTTATGGATGTACATTCTATGCTTTTGAAGAAATTAGGCCTAGACGACAACGGGTATATGTTGGATCTTAAGGTACTAGTTCTAGATAAGTTTCTTGATGGTTATAATACGCTTCGCTAAAATAAAAAAACACCTTGAGTTTGATTAGAAACGCATCAAATACCAAATCACTTACCTGTATGAATGCAGCACGTTTTTGATTAAAATAGTTACTGAAATTTGTGTTCAGTTGCTGAATTTGGTATCAAGGCTTCGGTTTTGAGTGAAACAATCAACGGTAAGCGTTCTGTTTCGTTGAATGTTGCTGTTGCTATTGAAAAGGTGTTGGAAATTCCTGCAGATGTGTTGATATACAACATGCAGACACAGTACGACCTTGATGAGGCCAAAATTGCGCCTCGTGGGAATTAAAGTGAAACAGTAGAAGAGACTATACCTGTAAAAGGCCGTAATTTACTTAAGGAGGCTGCTCGTAAATTTGAATGAGCTTGTATGCTGTAGTCCTAAACCAATAGGCAAATATCCCCCCGAACCACCTATATAATTAAGGTAATCCGGGAGGATAATTGTGTTTGGTAGTTTAGAATGTCAGACAGTCGTATGTTTCTAGTATCTCCTCTTGTCGCAATCCAAGATAGCGTTTGGTAATTGCAACGCTACTGTGGTTGAAGAGCTCCATCTGCTTCACCAGTGCTAGCTCCGAGTTATCACTGTTCATATTGTAAACCTATCGTCCAAAGGTCTTGCATAGTGAGTGACAAGAGAAATTATTATGTATAACAATGCAGCCGACTCAAAAGCCCTATTGTTCTGCATTAGGAAAATATCGTTTCCATAAATCCAACACTCGCTTTTGATGGTCAAATCCATATCGAATTATTTTAATGTTTTACCATCGGTAGAGATATTCTTTCTTGAAGCTTCATCAATGATTATAATCTTTCTTATCTTCTTAAGATTATCTGATGAAATGCATAGCATTCCAAGGCTCATCAGCCGGACGTCCGGGTGCTTTCTCGCCGTTGGTTGATTTCAACAGCCAAGCCATATTACGGGCAAGTGTCTGCATAGTCTGCATTCCCTCTTTATCAATCGCAGCTTCACCGGGTGTTCTACCATAAACGATATTCCAGTATTGCGATGTTACTACTGGCATATTCATCATTTGGAAAGGCATATTCAATGTTTCAAAAGCAGCGGTTGCACCACCTCGGCGACACACGGCAATTGAGGCAGCAGGTTTTCCTGAAATATTAGCTCCATTTGAATAAAACGCACGTTGAATGACAGAGAGCAATGCTCCATTAGGCTGACCATAATAAACCGGCGAACCAACAATAAGAGCGTTTACATCTGCAAATTTTTCGGAAATCCGATTGCAAATGTCATCATCAAAGATGCAACGTCCTAAACCTTTGGCTGCACACCGGTCACAGGCTGCACAGCCACGTATCGGTTTGTTTCCAATCCACATAATCTCACTCTCGATACCTTCTTTAGCAAGTTGTTTTGCAACCTCAGCCAAGGCTATGAATGTATTCCCCTCTTGATGAGGACTTCCGTTAATGAGTAGTGCTTTCATTCTTGTTTAATATTTTACTTCAATGTTTTACCATCCGAAAAAGCGTTGCCCACACGTTCGCCCATTATCAGATAGCCGTGATGAACAGGTTCGTAAGTAATGAGTTGCATCTTCTCTACATCAGGCTTACCGTCTTCGGCCAAATAATTCTCATCGACAAGGATATTTACAATTTCGGCAATGAGGTTGTAGCCGCCTTCCGTTTCGTCAATCTTACGGAGAATACGGCATTCTAATGTCATTGGGAAGTTGGTAAATACGGGTGCGTTCACATTCTCGGCCTTGATAGCAGTCCATCCTGTCTTTTGTATCTTCCGAGGGTCGTTCTTTGCACTCACAATGCCTACAAAGTCCGAAGCCATCATTGTCTCCTTTGTGGCAAAAGCAACAGTAAACTCATCGCATCGTGCAAGATTCTCGGTTGTTGCGTGCGCTCCCATACAAATCATAATCTCCTTACTGTCCCATTGGCCGCCCCATGCTGCGTTCATGGCATTGGGAGTTCCATCACTGTTATACGTACCGATGATCAGTACCGGTTGTGGGAGAACCCACGGTTTCTGTCCAAAACTTTTCATAGGAATATCCTTATTGTTTGTTGTTAATAGTTTCTTCTGCCATTTGCAATCCTGCATCGTATGCCTTTTGCAAATCCTCCTGCCAATGAGCATCGCGCCACTGCTGCTTTGCCTCTTCAGAGAATCCGCCTAATTCGTAGCGGTCGTAATGTGCCACTTGACAAGTGTTGTAGGCCACGATGCGTTGCGGCTCGCCAAGCGCCGTTGCGATACACCACTCCATCGAGCCAAAGCCGTTGCTGTTGTTACGTTCGGGAGTGCCATTCATCGTTGTAACAAGCACCACAGGCATACGCTTTGGTGCGGTTAGGCTGTAATCGTTGTACGAAAGCCACGGGAACGCCAAACGCTCCAAGAAAGCACGCATCTGCCCTGTAACTTCACCGAAGTAAATGGGCGAGCCGAGTACAAGACCATCTGTTTGTGCAATCTCCTCCAAAATAGGGGTCAGCCCATCTTTGAAACGGCAAATATTCGCTGCCTTATCTTTTAGCTTGCAAGCCATACACGACATACAGCCCTTATAATCAAAATCATAGAGCCGCACTGTCTTAACCTCAATATCACTGCCAACAGATTTTGCACCCTCGGCAAACTGTTGCAATAGTTGAGCGGTATTCATATTCTTTCGTGGCCCGCCATCAATGATTATTATCTTTTTCATAAATCAAAAGTTTACTTCTTTATAACTTATATCTTGCCCAAATGGTTTCGCCCATCCTCTCCACACTGATAAGTTTGAGTTTAGTAGGAGCGGTATCAGCATCCAATCCATCAAACACTGCTGCCATACTTTTGCGTCCGTCTATTCCCGGGCACCACATCATACTAACCTCGTCAATTAAGCTATCTTTAAGGAAAGCTCCGTTGATGTGTCCTCCGCCGGTCAGGCTCAATCGTTCCACCTTGAATTCTCTGTGAAGTATTTCCATTGCTCTTTTCAGGTCGATTCCATTCTTGCCTGCTGCAATCCACGAGATACGTTGTTGGGTTAACGTCGCAAGATACTCTTTCGGGCAATCCTCCGAGGTAATAACTAAAAGAGACATCCCATCAAACTGATTCTGCGGCCAACAAAGTTTGCCCACAGTGTCAATGGCGACAAGATAACCTTTGGAAACAATGGCGACGTTGAATTGTTCATTCCCAATGGAAGCTCTGTCATCTGCTACGAATGGTTCAGGAAGAGCGTAGTGCATTTCCATAGTAACTCTACCCATCAGAGTAGATGGACAATCCAATTGATTGAGAGCATCGTAATACTCATCACCCGTTTCAATCTGTTCGGTTACGTCGCAATCTATTCGTCCGTCAAGTAGCGACATCATATGACAAATAATATATGGCCTTTGCATATCTCTATAAATGATAAAGTTGTATATCTGTCGTAAAAGTACATTTTTTTACCATATTATTGCCAATTGGTGGAGGCTAAATACATTTAGATATAATATTTTCCCTTGAAGATAGAAAATGTATGTCAGCAACAAGCCCATTTGCTGGTGAAAAGAAAAGTTTCATTGCGAAGCCGTTTCTTCTTTTCCCTTCTTCTGACTTTATTATCCGTGTATATGAGTACGAGATTAAAGCAAAGTTGCGAGTAAACAAATTTTCAATTAAGCGAGTAAAAGCCAAACCTGTTTGAAATTTCGCAACGAGCGAACGGAAAATAGACGAAGTAATAGCAAAGAAAGGCAGTGTCCACTATTTTCTGCTTAATTCTGTTGATTAGGCCACTACTGATAATTACTTGCAGTTTGATGATGTGTTATTTAACAGTACATTCCTTATAATATTCTTTACACTATCTGTCTCCTGTGGATAAGTGCCTGGAAAAGAAATAAACCTTTCGTATGCAGACTTTGCTTCCTCTAATGTTGGAATCGCTCTATCCATTGCTTCGAAATAAATCCTAATTCTACGCATATATTCCTCTTCAAAATCTGCGCTTACGATTCCCGGAATGCCTATTGTCAGCACCGTCTCATAGAATGGCTTGTAATAGATAATACCATCTGCAACATCTTCCCATCGCAGATTTTTATAAGCAGGGTCTAAATAAGGCGTTTCGCCAAACGGAGTATCTTTTATATCAATTCCGAAGGGTTTGCATTTCACCTCCTCGAAGGCTGCATCCCATAATCCATTAGCAATCAATGGCATCCTCTTTCCATCAAAAGAACGATATTCTGCCCAATTGAGTATAACGATTTTAATGTTATCTGATCCATAATGCTCTTTTAGCCATTTGCCTTGACGATGATAAACTCTTTTAGTCATTGTGGCATTGATAGCGTGCGGTTGGTTTGTAATAATTAACGCCTTTCGTTTTCCTTTTTTCGGTTTCTGATGTTTGAACATTTGAGAGAAATTGGCAAACATAGTAGAATCTCGGTACTCGCATGCAGGAGAATAGTAGAAATCTTTATATTCTTCAGCAGAGCTAATATCACTCCACGAAAATTCACAATCTGTTAGCCCCAAAGTTATCTTTTTGCGACTATTACGATTTATCTCATATAAGCCCTTTAAAAATTGAACTCTATTGTATTTTTCCCATAATGGATAAAAATCTTCACCTGTTCGTAAATACGATAACAGATGATTCATAAAGTCTTCATCAGTCTTAAAACTGCCCTTTATGAGTTTGTTTACATCAGATGTTCTGTTCACGCATCCAACCTCGGTATAAACATATCCGATCTCTTTGGCAAAACGAGGATCTTTCAATATATCCAGAATTAACTCATATTGGGTCGTATCTCGGTGGTCTCGCTCGCCAATTACGACAATATCGGATTGCTCAAATAGTTTAAATATATATTCAACAGGTGTAGAGCTGCTATTGTTAATACACTGAACATAATCTTTCAATGTATGATTTTGAGCATTAACAGATATAAAAATGCCAATAATATATAATAGAATTATGAACTTTTTCATTGTACAATTTGTCTTATATTGAATGTTTCTGCAAGGGTATTGAAATTTTCCCTAAAGCCTTAAAGAATACCCATAAAAGTTATATTCTCTGAGGCTTCTCTGAGGCTTTACTTCCTTTTTGTATGAGTAAAGAGTTACAGCAGATGTTCCATCTGCTATAATTGTGTATCAGGGTCTATGCCCCCCGCAATATCAAAGAGATTATAAATCGCTATATGCTATCCGAGGGAGGAATAAGCAGTATTCGTTGCACACATTGCACGAACAAAATTTGTTGGAGAAGTTCGTTACTGTTCAGACAAAATATCATAACTTTGCAACAACAACGCTCGGAACGGTATGAAACAAACATTTATATTCAAATATTTTATCGCTGCCATCTGTTTCTTTATAACCGGAAACTTAAAGGCACAAACAATAGAAGTAGAAGTCAATGAGAATGTAGAGTTGATGAGTATCCTTTCACGTATGGCCGGATTTCCCGAATACAGTATGGACTTGGGCGGACAATACATTACGGATATTGACAGTTGTTTCCACAAACATCGTTCACACCCGACGGTATCCTATATGAAAGATTTGCGAAAGAAACAAGGTGTTTCCTTCGATGCTGTTATGGATATGGCTATCCGCTTACAAAGAAAGAATGATGGCTTTCAACTAATCGAAGAAGAAAAAGATGATTTACTGGACAAGCGCTGGGACAAAGTGAACAAAAAAGCATTCCTTTCACTGCTGGAAAAATTCTATCAAGATACAGAGTTTCATACGTTTTTCATCGACCATGATTTCCTGTACCAAGAAGGTATCAAAGCCTATAAGGAAAAAGTGATGAATGGATTCAACCAAGATTGGTATTCCAAATTCTATGGCAAGGAAGCGCAGGAAAAGTTTGGCATCATTATCGGATTTTGTAATGGAGGTGGTAATTATGGCATTGACAGACATCGAAAGGGAGAAATAAAGGAAGTATATGCCGTAGTAGGATACTATGTAAACAAAGAAGGAATCCCGCAATACAATGCCGACTATCTGCCCACTCTAATTCATGAATTCAATCATTCATTCATCAATTATTTGCTGGATATGGAAGATAATAGAGAAGCTATGAAAGAAGCGGGTGAAACCTTGTTAGCTTCATCATTCTGGGCTATGAGCAAGCAAGCATACAGCAATTGGGAAACTGTTGTCAACGAGTCGTTGGTTCGAGCTGCAGTTATTTGCTATATGTTGGACAATGGTTATAGCAAAGAAGATGTCCGTAAAGAAATGATTGAACAACTCCAACGTAACTTCCGTTGGATACCCGGACTTGTCAGAATATTGCGAAAGTATGAACAAGACCGTCATCTTTATCCTAATCTTGAATCTTTCTATCCACAAATCATCCGATTCTTCCATGAATATATAGCAAAAGAAGAAAAAGAATTGGATATAATAAACTGACAATGATAGAAAAGACGGAAACGATGATTTCCGATGATTTCCGATGCTACAAACACTCTATCTGCTATAATTGTGTATCAGGGTCTATGCCCCGCAATATCAAAGAGATTATAAATCACGACCTAAACACCCGCGGATAGCATATCCGAGGGGACAAAAAAATGATTCAAGAGAATTTTAAGTTTTATAAACCTTGTGAAGTGCTACGGCCTTACGTCAGGTATTATTGGGTATTTAAAAGCGACCAAGCGATGAATACCTATACCTTTCCTATTGGCTGCCCGCAAATCATTTTTCACAAACAAGATCCTTTGTATATTCCTGAGTTGGGTACGGCACAAAGCAGATTGACCATCAGCGGACAGGTTAGTTTCTCTTCACATCTGTGTGCCGATGGAAAAATAGAAATGATTGTTGTCGTATTCCATCCACATACAATGAATATGTTTCTTCATTCACCGGCATCACTTTTTTACAATCAAGAGGTCTCGGGTTATGATATTGGAGACAGAGAATTGAATGAATTAGCTGAACAGGTTTTTGAATGTGAAGACAACAATGTATGTGTAAATAAGATAGAAGGATGGTTGTTGGCGCGGCTGGCTTGTAATTTTGACCATACTGATTACGGGATTAAACGTATTTATGCGGCAATCCAAAAAATCTGCATACATACTCAATGCACGGTTGAGGAATTGTCCTCCACTTGTTGTTTGAGTAAGAAACAGTTTCAGCGAGGGTTCAACACACTGGTTGGAATGAATCCCAAAGAATACATTCGCATTGTCCGTTTACAAAAAGCCTTGGCGCTATTGCAGCAGAAAAAGAAAGACATCAATCATACACAAATAGCTTATGCCAGCGGTTATGCCGACCAATCTCATTACATACGGGAATTCAAAAGGTTATCGGGATATACCCCACATTCATTGCTAAAAATATCAGAACCCTATTCTGATTTGTTTACCATGCCCGTCTGAATGTCTCGTTTGTTCTATTTTC
>CAYYEL010000068.1:0-11453 GCA_964470845.1 uncultured Bacteroidaceae bacterium
GTCTATTTTAACAGATTATTAAAATTGAATAAAAATTAACACTATTTTTCATAAAACAGACAAATATCCGACTATAATTGTACTAAAGCCGACAATCACACACATTGCCACCTATATTTTATGGGCCTCTATATGCAAATATTTCGTTACCCCTCGGTATTTTTATCGTCCCTCACGACAGCCGACAAAGCCTCCTCGACCAATTCATACACCCCCTTAAGCACCGCCGCCCGCGAAGCAAATTCCACAGCAACCTTAACAGCCTGCCCAAAGAGACGCGCAGGAGCAACCGAACGGGTAAGCATCGTCCAATCGTCAACAACCTTTTCGTCGGCACGCAGCCTGCGTTCGCCCAATAAACGAAGAGCCCGATGCAGCTCGTCAATAGTCGAAATATTCCTAAAATCGTTATTTGTCATCGCCCAAAGAATTTTTAAAAAATAGTTGACAAAGAAAGTGCACCCCCACATTGCCGAAGAGCTTTCCACGCACACAATACAGCACAGCAGCAACAGCCACAAGCAACACCCCTACGACAAACATACTCCACACAAGTCCCAGCAACGGCACAAGAGCAAAAGCCAACGCCAACAGAAAAAACAACACCGCAAACAACAACGGCACAACCACCGCCAACAATGCAAGCACCCGCCCCAAGAGCCTCGAAACAGCCTCGACGACACACAGTTTCAAGCTATCAATGCGCAACCCGACGCTGCGCATTACATCATCAGCCAAATTCTCTAAATTTCTCTTTATCTCATCCATCATAAAAAACGAGCAAAAGCTCATAAAACGAGCCGCAAGACCCTAATTTTTACTGTTTTTTTGCCAATCGTCCAAAATAGGAAACCCTTTTTTGAAACGAATCGTTATAAAATAACTATCTTCGCACACAAAGAGCACAATGAACCATAGATATTCAATAACTATAAACAAAATAAATATGAAAAAGTGCGCAACCGCAATAATATTATTTTCACTTCTAATTTTGGGAGCGTGCGTCGGCAACGGCACAACAAGCACAAGTCGCGACACTACAGCCGGCGACACCATTGAGTTTATAACAATCGACACTGTTGCCACATTTGCAATGGACACATTCGATAAAGCCTCACCTCGTTTCGAGGCAAAAATATCACTCTCCTTTGCACGGGGTGGTAGCGCCGTGAACGACAGCATAAACACATCAATCATATACACAATCTTCGGGCTCGACAGCAGCTCGCCCCAAGCGGCAATCGACACAGTGCTCACCAACGCCTGCAACGAGTATCTTACCCTGCGCCCCATCTATCTGAACGAGAAGAATATGCAACAATCGATGCCCCAACTCAACCACGAGCTCAGCATCAAGGGCACATACGCCATCGGCCTTGACAACTGTTTGAACTACACAGCCACAACCTACGAATTCAGTGGCGGAGCACACGGAATAACCAACGTCGCACTGATGAATTTCGACCCCCACAACGGCTCCGAAATTATGCTGAACGACTTTTTCGTCCCCAATTTCGAGGAACCGCTCACCCTTGCACTCATTCAGGCACTTGGCCGTCGGATTGGTGCAGAAACTCCCGAGCAGATAAACAAAAAGGGCTATTTTAATATCGAGGAGACGCTCTGCCCCACAGAGAATTTCCAGCTTGCACGCGACAGCATCATATTCCTTTACAACCCTTACGAGATTGCCCCCTATTCGACCGGCATCACAAGAATAGCCCTCGGCTACAATCAAATTCAAGATATTATACAAAAGAGATAAAAAGAGAATAAACACCCACTCAGAAGTCAAAAAAAACATACAACTATGGAAACAATTAAAAAATACTTTCCCAATCTGAGCGAGACACAATTACAGCAATATGCAGCGCTGTACGACCTTTACACCGATTGGAACAATAAGATAAACGTAATTTCGCGCAAAGACATTGAGAACCTTTATCTGCATCACGTACTGCACTCATTGGCCATTGCAAAGACAATAACATTCCGTCCCGGCACCACAATAATGGATATGGGCTGCGGCGGCGGATTCCCCGGCATTCCCCTTGCAATTATGTTTCCCGAGGCAAAATTCCATCTTGTCGATAGCATCGGAAAGAAAGTGCGTGTAGCAACAGAAATAGCCTCGGCAATAGGGCTGAAAAATGTTACAGCCACCCACAGCCGAGCACAAGATATAAAAGAAAAATACCACTTTGTAGTGAGCCGCGCAGTGATGCAATTGCCCGAGCTTGTAAAAATATGCCGCAAGAACATCGGCAAGGAGCAGCTCAACGCACTCCCCAACGGAATAATCTGTTTAAAGGGAGGCGACGTTCAAGCCGAGGTCAGTCCTTTCAAGAATATCATTGAAATTACGCCACTCGAAAGCATCTTTAACGAAGAGTTTTTCAAAGACAAAAAAGTTGTATATCTACCTATCGGATAAAAGCCTATGCAGTTAAAGATATTTACATTCAACCCTCTTCAGGTCAATAGTTATCTGCTGTGGGACAAGACGGGCGAAGCAGCGCTCATCGACTGCGGTTGCCTCTTCGAGAGCGAGAAAGACACCCTAAAAGAGTTTATTCGCGGCAACGGGCTGCAACTGAAAGTATATCTTAACACCCACCTTCATTTCGACCATATATTCGGAAGCCCATTTATCGAGGAGCAGTTTGGTGTCAGCGCGTGGGCCTCGGACGGCGATATTCATTGGGCACAGAGCATCTCGGAGCGTGTTGCACGCTTCGGGTTCAGCTACAACGAGAAGATACCCCGGCTTGGTCGCATCCTCGACGACGGCGATATTATAACCTTTGGACATCAGCACATTCAAGCAATTGCCGTTCCGGGACACTCACCCGGCAGCCTCGCCTATTATATGCCGCAGCACAATATATTATTCTCGGGCGATGCACTCTTCTGTGGCAGCATAGGACGCACCGATTTTCCCGACTCGAACCACACCGCACTACTCACAAATATAAGGGAAAGACTTTTGACACTGCCGCCCGAAACAATCGTCTATCCGGGGCACGACCGAAGCACCACGATAGAGTATGAAAAGGATTATAATATTTTTCTAAGATAAGAAATTGCTCACGAAATAAACTTCCAGAAATAAATACCCATAAGGTGGCTGCCACGGCAGCCTCTTTTTTATGGTTCAAAAAGCACAAGGAGAATAAGCTCAATAGAAAGAACGGCCGAAAAAATACCAAAAGGCAGATTTTTTAACATTCAACCTTAGTTGCTTTTTTGAAGGCCTATTTTGTTTTTATCTCAATTTTTCGTGCCGACCAATGTTACCCGCCACAAAAAGTATTTTCCTAAAAAAGGCACTGCAAACATCCCGGCATCCTACAATCGTTCAATTCTGTTAACCACGTGAAAAATAGCACAAATATCACTCTTTCTTATGGCAAAAGAAGGATAATTAGGCGACACACACCACATAAGCTCACTATTCTCCTTATCATTGTAGCAACGCTTAATCATCCTCGACTCATTCGTTACAATCATATAAATCTTATCGGGGTCAATATCCCGTAGCGACTCCACCCTGTTCACGCCGATAATATCCCCGGAATGAATCTCGGGCTCCATAGAAGTACCCGAGACGGGAAAATAAAACTGCGCACTCCACTGTGGCACCGAGATATATCCCGACGGCCTCTCTTTTGACGGGTCATAAGCATCCCTAAAGCCGGCCGACACGGGAAGGTCGTCAAAGAAAGGCGCCCCCTTGTCCGAAAGCGGCGCCTCGTCGCAATCCAAGAACATATCCCCTTCGCCCAGCATAAGCCACGCAGGAGAAACATCACTGAATCTATTCAACAAGGCAGTAACAAGCTCCATTCCCACTTTGGCATCCTCATTCACCTGCCTATTAAGCGTCCGCTGAGGAATACCCAAAATTGAGCTTGCACTATTCGCGTTAAGCCCTTTACACTCAAAAATTCTTACAATTCGCTGCTTTATAGAATCTTTCATAACAAAATAATTTCAAAAACACACATCTAACGCATTGTTAAACAAGCAGATAAAACACAGCACCCAAGAACCGCTTATTTAAAATAATTCTAAATAGCCAAATTTTGCTAATTTAACAACTCTATTTCAATTTTTACACCTTATATTTGTAGCCACAAACGGCTAACAAAACAAGCAATAATTAAACACAAGCCACTTTCGGCAAACAATAAGATATTTTTGGCAAACTTACTATAAATATACAAAACACGAAAGAAAAACCCTAAAAAGATAACGTATGGAAACAACAAATAAGGCAAAATTCTTCTGCGAGTGCTTCTTTGAAAAATGTATGGAGTGGGTAGAATTCCTACGCTACGGAATAGTAAGGCGCGACAAGTGGACGAGTAATCTATCCGAACACTATTGCATATACAAAGAGTACATAGGCAAGGAATTTGTAAAAGATTTTCTCGACGCACGCGAAAAAATATTAGGCAACAACCGCTACAAAATGGAGATTAAAATAATCACTGAAAAGGGCGAACCCGGCATCGTGGGCAAGGTTGAACTATACAACAAAAAGCGGCTCATTCACAAGGCCACACTAAAAGTCAAACAAAAAGACAACGAAGAGGGGAAAATAATATTCTGGTCGTTCGACAACAACAAAAAAGAGCAAGAGCCCGGTTAAAATTACAGACAAACTTAACCCATTTTACTAAGTAAAGAGGCAACATTATAAATACAAATACAAAAAAAACAAAACAAAAACAGATACAATTATGAAAGCAATCACACTTATGACAACACAATTGGTGAGCCTGCTCATCCTCACCGCATCGGCCAACGGCCTGTTCGAGAATCAAAAATGCACCATCGCATTTATCCTATCATTCATAGCCTTTGCATCGTGCAGCATATACATAGGCAAACACGAAAGACATCTTCTGCGCGAGGTAAAGAATCACTATCAAGCATAACCAACGCCACCTCCCCAATTTACATAAACAACAAACAATCTATTAAGAGCAGACAGAAAAATAAAGGAGCTGTGTAAAAATTAGTTTTTGGCACAGCTCCTTTAGGATAGTTAATATTGCAAGACACCGCCATTCATAAACCACATACCAAGCCTCACACTACTCATTCGGTGGCAACTGTTCGGCAATATCATCAACAATTCTAATATCCGCATAACCCGGAGACGCTCGGTAAGCATCAGCGCACCCCTTAGGAACGTGAATAGTAATATCATCAGTATGTTTAAAAGGCGCACAAACCTCGGGCGGCACAATGGGCAACATATAAATATCCGTCAGTGCATCGCAATAATAGAAACAGTAATCACCTATTCGCTTCACATTCGACGGTATTGTAATTGCAGTTAACGACCTACAAATGCTTAGGCGTAACCAACCTTAAAGCAAAGATACCCAAAATTCCATCAATAACAAAGGCATCAACAGTTAAAAAATCAGAAGAAAACAGGGGGGGGTAATCAATTGAGTATCAATTAAATACAAACACATAAACCGTAAACACAGGAATAAACGAGCATAACAACATCAAATTCTCGACACCAAACGCCCGGGTTCAGCTATCAAAGCACTCATTTCCCCTTGTTTATGACATAAATACCCACCATAGCCAACAACGCAGCAACAATATAGCTACCATAAAACACCTCGCCCAGACACACACACGAGGCGGCAGCCCCAACCACAGGAATCAGCGAATTAAAAATAGCCACCTTACCAACCTCATTACAGGTGAGCAACTTATTATATAATGCGAAACAAAGCGACGAAATGAGCACAAGCAACAACAAGATACCGCAGCCCTTTACCGACACCACAGGTAGCACGCCCCCCATAGCAATCCCCACAACAGCCAGCATCGCACCACCCACTGCAAGACTATATCCCGTACCAACAAACACATCCACCCTGCTACTCAATCCCCTTGTCATAATTCCGGCAAATGCCGCACACACAGTATTTAAGATAATCATCCCATCGCCCGACAGCGTAAAAGCCCCACTATCACCCGCACCGACATTAAGCAACATAATACCCAAAAATCCCAACACACAGCCCACAACCTTTCTCACCGTCAACCTATCGCTCTTATAAAACAGACAGGCCAACAGCACAAGCATAAAAACACCAAGTGAATTAAGAATAGCCGCCCTCGCCCCGCCACTATTCGACAGACCAATATAAAAGAAAGCATAGTGCAGCGTTGTATTCAACAGCGCAAAAAGCAACAAATAAGCAGCACCAGCGACACCGGCCACCGCAAACCTACATCCCTTGCCCCACGCAACCAACAACACAATGAGCCCTGCAATAGAAAACCTAACCCCGGCAAAAAGCATTTTCGCCCCCGTCATATCTCCCGAAATACCAAACTCAGCAAATCCCAATTTAATAAGAGGATAAGCCCATCCCCACGCCACGGCCGCCGTTAGTGCAAACACCGATACCCACAGCGGCCGCTTAAATATCGACACCTCCGAGCCATCCTTACTGTCATTATTCATCATTCTATCAATATTTTCTGCGAAGATAGTGCAAAAATTTCAATAGAAGAAACAGCCGAGAAAAATAGCGAAAAGCATATTTTTCAGACATTCAACCTTAGCTGCATTTTTGAAGGCCCATTTTGTCTTTTTCTCAACTTTTCGTGCCGAATGTTACCCACAGCAAAAAAATACATTAAAAAAACACACTTAAAAACCGCAGCAGCAACACATTTACAAAAAAAATCTCTCCCTGCATTTTGCAGGGAGAGATTTTCTATTTATCCCCGGAGTCCTCGCAGACCCGGGAAACCCTTACTTCCAAAGGTTGCCCCACTCACCGCGGCGGCCACCACCTAACTGAGCGCCATCTTCCTCAGTATCAACCTCCTTATCACCAACAACAGGGATAGAAGCTGCAACCATCTGCTCAGTTACCACGTCAAGCTCCATAAGCTCGGGAGCGATATAGTTCTTCTTCATACTATTATATAATTTATTTATATTCAACAATTCTATTATCGCTCACTCAATTACTTAACAAGAATTTTCTTGCCATTCACGATGTAGATACCGGGACGGTTAGTATCGTTAACACGACGTCCTGTAAGGTCGTAGATAACTGCATCGGCAGCATTCTCAGTCTCAATCTCGCTGATACCTGTTGTACCGCTGAAGTCGAAGCGATAACCTGCGCTACGTGCAGCACCCTCAACGTACATATAAGCCTTGTGGCCTGCGTTGATGAATGTAGTGTTATCCTCGCCTTTTACGGGGTTGTACATACCAACTACACCGTCAACAACACCAAGAACATAGTAGTTACCTGTACCCTCTTTTGTAAGAACCTCCTTGGCAATTGTACCGTCGAGCAAGTTATTCTCGATAGCATCAACATCCTCGGCAATTACAAAGCTATATGTAGCAGCCTCGGCCTTCAAAATAACACCAGTGTTAGCAGGGATAGTACCTGTAACCTCAACAAGCGATACATAGTCGCCGTTAATAGCTGTTGCATAGAATGCCTTAACACCTGTGGGAATTGTTACAGCAACAGGAGCATAGAATGTAGCATAGCCTGCGCTTGTTACAGTTACGGGGAGTGAAGTTACAGCCTCAAGAGCAAATGTGTAACCATCACCTGTTGCACCGGGAGTAGCAGCGTCGGTATAGTCGCTCTGGTGGATGTACAATGCACGTGCACTCTCGTTGTTACCGATGAAGCTGATTGAGTAGCGTCCGAATGTCTCGGCTGAGCCAAACGAAACAGCTGCTCCGGCCACAGTAAGGTCGCTATTGTAACCCAAGAAGTTGCCATTATTTACAAGGTGCTGACCCGAAGCGTAAGAAACAACGCACTTGTCCTCGCAATAGAAGAAGATTGAGTTAGCGTCGGCTGTTGCGATAAACTCGGCACGTCCGTCCTTAGCTGTTGAGTTAGCCGAGCCAAGATAAGGATTATCGTCGTTCCAACCTGCAACACCGGCCTTGATGCGAACGTAAGATACACCAACCTCGGGAGTATTTATCTTGAACGAAGCACGCAACCGTCCAATTACAGCATACATTGCAACAAGCTCCTCGTATGTAGCAGCTGCTACATCGAACGCCTCAACTTGAGCCTTAAGCTCCTCGTCGCAAAAGTAGCTACCGTAGCTGTCGCCAAGCAGGCTCTTCATAGAGTTGAGCTCAGTAATAGCAGCTTCAACAGTACTTCTGTAAAGGTCGGCAAGTTTTGTGCCGTCGCCCTCTACAAGCTCCCAACCCGAAGCAGTAGAACTACCGGCAGCATCCCAACCAACGATATTACCTGCAGAGTTTGAACCACCACCGTGGCCGTTTGCGTGCATCATATGGCCAAGTGTAAGGCTCATAATAGCATTACCATTAGCAGCAGCACCCATATTTGCAAATGTAATAGCTGTTGCTGTCTCGCTCAATGTCCAAGCTACACTCTGATATTCGTTACCTGCAATGTAAGTTCCGGTAGCCACGTTCTTGAATGCGATACCACCGTCAACAGTTTCAGCCGTCCACCAGAAGTTTACATCGTCCTCGCTGAATGCTTTCCAAGCGGGAGCAGAGCCATTAGCATAAACCGCCAAATCAGATGTCCAAACGTTTGTATTATTCTTAATGAAGTAGTAGTTACCTGCTGTGGGGAGAATCAATGAGAATGTAGCCTTCAGAGCCTCAGCAGCTGCTGTCTGTGTCTGAATCTCCTCAACAGTCTTGCCGTCCATAGCAGCAGCAAACTCCTTGATAGCGGCCAACTTAGAAGCATAGTCAGCATCAGAAGATGTGTAGTAACCAATCTGTGTACCAACGCCTGCTACAATTACATCGAGCTCGGCGATAACAGCATTGAGTTCCTCCTTATATACACCGGTTGTCAAATAAGCCTCAAGAGCAGCCTCGGCTGTTGCGGGGTTAAAGTCAGCAACCTCAACAAACTTAACTGCGTTACCTGCGTCAACATAGTTCCAACCATCGACTGACAATGCAGGAGCACCTGTAATATTGATATAACCGCTTGCATTATCAGTAAACTGTACCATTACACGACCGGCCTCAACCGATGAAGCATCGTGGAACATAATGGGCTCGCATACTGTGGTGCTAAGAGCCTTGCTGCTGGTTACGAATTTACCTGCACCTACACTCCAAAGATAATAGTTATCATCGCTACCTTTAATAAATGCAAACTGATGATTTGTATCCTCTTTATCAAGAGCTGTTGTTACTCCAAGTACATCGGTACCTACTGCCCAAGAAGCACGCTGTGTTGTAGCAGTGTAAGCCTTGTTGGGGTTAGCATCGGCAAGTGAAGATATAACAACCTCGGGATCGGGTATTACTAATGTAGACTCGTATGTAGCGATAACTGCAAGAGCCTCAGTGGGGTCGAATGTTGCTGCCGCCTCAAGGTTAACACAGTTACCTTGGTCGCCAAGATCATTCCAGAATGTAATAACAGCAGGATTGTAACCGTTAGAAATACCCATCTGCGAGCCATCCTCCAATGTTACTACCCAAGGACAACCTGTTACTGTGCCATTTTGGAAATATACATTCTGTACAGGAGCATCGGTTAATATTGTACCTTGACCACTCTTGCTAACAAACTTCTTGTCGGCTACACTGTAAAGGTAGATATAATCATTAGGCGAGGTGATGAATGCAAAGTGCTGGTCGGTACTTGTAATATCTTTGTCAACACCTTTCTTTGTAGTACTGCTCAAGCAAGCAACTTCGTCAACAACGTCGGTAACCCAAGCACCACGAGTGTTAGAAACAACGTAAGCAGTTGTGTTGCTAAGGTCGTCGAGCGATTGCAGATAGATTGCGCTGCCAACAGTTGACTCAATAGCGGCAATCAAAGTTCTAACATTTGCAATGTCGGCCATTGCTGTAGCAGCCTCATAAGCTGTGTTAGCAGCTGTAATCGCATTATTGATTGCTGTAATCTGCTCTGTTGTCAAAGCGGAATGCAATACGATAGCATTCTCGGCGTATGTCTTCATTGCGTCGAGCTCGGCTTTTACGGCCAACAACTCGGCGGTGAAAGCATACTCAGCGTCAATAATTTTGTAGCAGTTACCTGCATCGGTTGTTGTCCAAGAGTTTACAACAATACCGTTAGCCATTTGGCCGGGATCCTGCGAGTTAAGACCGTTACCACCGATACAAAGTTTCCACTGGTATGTACCACCTACATTCTCAAGTGTAAGAGCGTCGGTTTTTGTGTCAACGAAAGCACCTGATTTGTTAACATACTTAGCAGCACCTACACTGTAAAGATAGTAAGTATCGCCATCTTTCTCAATCTTGAACTGCTGTTTAGCATCCTCGGCATTTTTCTCAACTGTACCAACTGCTGTACCATTGCTTGTTGTCAAAGCAGTGGTAACACTCTCGCTGTACATCAAGAAACAACGTGCACTCTCGATAAAGTACTTTCTATCGTTGCTCAACTGAGCAAGGTCGGTAATAATCTCAACAACCTCGGGCTCGAGAGTTTCTGCACCCCCGTCAACTGTGTAGTTTACTGTTATCTCAGTATCGGCAACAGGCATAGTTGAAGCCGCATAATCGTGAGTATAACCGTCCTTATCGACATTGATAGCTGCACCGGCCTCAACAACTTTCTTGACAACTGTTGTTACACCATCTACAACCTCATTGATTGTAAGAACGTAGTAGTTGCTCATGTCATATACATTGTGCATTGTCCAACCACCCTGACCTGTGTTTCCAAGGACAGGAGCACCGGCGGCAGTCTGACAGTTAAGCCAAGTACTTGCACCGTTCTGTACAAAGCGAACAAGTTTATCAAGGTCGCTACCATCGGCCAAAGTCTCATTACCGGGAGCACTGGGTGTTGCAGCTGTAAACACCTGTGCTGTCGCCTGCGCACCAAGAGTAATGGTACCGCTTGCAGCAGCTTGAACGTAAGAATCGGCCTCGGAAGCACGCTTCAGATAAAAAGTACCGTCGCTGATGGGCTCAACAACAAGAAGCGCCTCGGGTGTCAACTCTTCAACACTGCTTGTAAGAGCAAGCCAACGATTGTTTGTCCCTGACAAGTTCTTTACAGCAACTTTCTTGCTGCTTGTCAGTGCATTCAGCTCAGAAGAAGAGAGTATCGTCCCCTGCGCCAACGCTGTAGTCGCAAATGCAACTAACAGTGAAAGAATAAATGTAAACTTTCTCATAAATTAAAAATTGATAAATTATTTAATAACACTCTAAATTGCGTAAACCATTGAATTTCAACGAATTGCACAATTGCGAAAATAACAACCATACATACAACCGCCAAAATACACTATTTAACAAGCAAATTTAACAAAAAAGAATAAAACCACAAAGCAATTAAGGGTGAAATTTTACTAAAATTTCTATAAAAATATGCAAATGCAGAGTCAACCAGCAAGTGCAACATTACGAAATAAATTTGTAAAAGCAC
>CAYYEL010000069.1:0-11382 GCA_964470845.1 uncultured Bacteroidaceae bacterium
CTGCCGATACTGTCAGAGTATAAGCCTCTACGATATTTGTAAAATCGCTCCAACCATCGGTTGCTGCGTATGCAGCCTTTGCACCTGCGGGAACATATAATGTACAATTTTTTTTATCTACATTATAGAAAGCTTTCTCTCCGGGAGCAAAAAGTTTATCGGCATGAATATGCGAAGTAATGCTTGTAAGGCCGGTGCAACCATTGAATGCGTTTTCTCCGATTAATAGGTTGTTCCATTGTGATTCACGCTCTTGGGGATAGTTACCGCACCTTCGTATGGATTACTACTGTTTGTTACCTCAACGGTTTTATCCTTCTCGGACAAAATGTTGTAACAGATGGCATTCGCCTTAAAATCGTGGGCATAAACAACAGCGCTGCATATTAGCAGCAGCGCTGTTAGAAGTCTCTTAAATGACTTGTTTTTCATTGAGTTATTTTTTGTTGTTTCCTACTCGGTAATATCTTTTGTGTACCATTTTGCAGGTTTGTCGCCCATTATGTAGGTTAGTGTGCTGCCTGCTTTAAGGTCGCTGTGGTTGATGTAGGGGAGGGTGTATTCCTTACCATCGAGCAGAATAGACTGTATGTATTTGTTACTCTCGCTGTTGTTGCGGGCTTCTATCTTGAATGTGCCACCCTCCACGGCAAGTTGTGCGCTCTTTACTGCGGGGCTGCCGAACCAATAGCGTGCACCTGCGGGCTCTACCTGATAGAATCCGAGGGCCGACATTATGTACCACGCTGACATTTGGCCGACATCCTCGTTACCCGAGAGGCCGTCGTGTGCATCGTGGTATTGTGTGGTCATCACCTCGCGTATGCGGTCGGCTGCTTTGTGGGGCTGTCCCAGCATTGTGTAAAGGTAGAGTATGTGGTGCGAGGGCTCGTTGCCGTGGGCAAACTGTCCTATGAGGCCCGAAATATCGGGTGAGGGGTCGCCTTCGACTGTCGAGGGGGCAAGGAACAGCGAGTCGAGCTTGGCGAGCATTTTTTCTTTGCCGCCGAAGCATTGTGCCATTCCTGCAACGTCTTGTGGTACAAGCCACGTGTATTGCCAAGCGTTACCCTCGCAGTAGTCGTCGTCGCGGTGGGCCGAGTAGTAGGGGTTGAAAGGCTCGTTGAAGCCTCCTTTTATCTTTTTGCCGCGTACAAAGCCTGTTGCGGGGTCGAAGAAATTGCGGTAAGAGTGGCTGTTGGTGGTGTGTATCTTGGCGTCGTCGGCGTATCCGAGCTTGGCTGCTGCCTGTGCCGCTGCGCCATCGGCAATTGCATATTCCATATCATAGGCAACCGATTCTTTGAAGGGGTCGCAGGGAATGTAGCCATATTGTTTGCGCAGTGCACGGCCGCGACCATCCTGTTCGAAGGTCTTTAGGATGGCTTTGTAGCCCTTGTGCGGGTCGATGCTCTTGGCTTCTTTTACAATGGCGTCGGCAACGACAATTACTCCGGGGTCGCCCACCATACAGTCGGTCTCGCAACCCCACAGATGCCACACGGGCAGACGACCTTGCTTGTCGCAGATGTCTATCATTGTGGCTGCAAAGTGCCCGAAGCGCTCGCTTTGTATGATGCTCATAAGGGGCATTTTGGCGCGGTAGGTGTCCCACAGCGAGAAGATGCTGTACATATTGTGGGGGGCATTGTAAATCTCGCCGTCGGCACCGCGGTAGTCGCCGTTAATGTCGCTGAAAAGTATGGGGGCGGTCATTGCGTGGTACATTGCGGTGTAGAAGGTGGTTGCGGGTACTACACTGTTGTCCTCGATGCGTATCTTGCCAAGCTCGCTCTCCCACGCTGCGTCGGCTGCTTCGGCCACCTTGTCAAAGTCCCAATGGGGTACTTCGGCTGCGAGGGCGGCTTTTGCTCCGTCGATGCTCACAGGCGATATTCCCACTTTTAGCAGCACCTGCTCGCCGTCGGTGGTGGCAAATGAGACACGTCCGTACATATTTTTATTGCCGTGCAGGGTGAATGTCTTGAAGGGCTTCGAGAATTGTGCTGCAAAATAGATTTTTTGGTTGTTGGCCCAGCCTTTTGAGTAGCGGTAGCCTGTGATAAGGTCGTCGGCCTCGGCTTGCATAGATGTCTCGGTCGAGCGATCCCAGCAGCCGCCGTTCTCAAGGTCGATGACGATGGCGGCCTGCTCTGATGCGGGGAATGTGTAGCGGTGCATTCCCACGCGTGCCGATGCTGTAACCTCGGCCTTTATGCCGTAGCGTGTGAGGGGGACGCTGTAGTATCCGGGCTTTGCAACCTCTTGTGTACGGTCGGCGCTCGACCATAGTCCCGAGAGGCTGTCGCCGAGCACTCCGCGTGCGTATGTTACCTCGCCTGTTACGGGCATTATGGTTACGTCGAACAGGTCGCCTATGCCTGTTCCGCTAAGATGGGTGTGCGAGAATCCTATTACCGAATTTTCGTCTTGATGGTAGCCCGAGCACCAGTCCCACGTGGTTGTTACGCTTGTGGGGCCTAATTGTACCATTCCAAAGGGGACGTGTGCGCCTACAAATACGTGGCCGTGCCCACCCGAGCCGATAAGGGGGTTGACATAAGATGTTAGCTTGGGGGCTGTAGGCTCAGGGGCTTGTGTGCAGGCTGCAAGCAACAGTGCGCCTGCTATCATTATTCTTGATATTTTCATTTTGGTTGTGCTTTTAGTTTGAATTTGAGTGTTCTCTTGTTCAATAGCTCGTTGTGAGTTATGCGGTACTTTTTAAGGGGTGCACCGCCAAGGGTCATACTCTCGATGTAGTGGCTGTCGGGGGTGGGGCGCTCGGCCTCTATTGTCAGTGTGCCACGCTCGGTGTCAATCTCTATGCGGTCGAACACGGGGGTGGTGAGTGTGTAGTAGGGTTCGGATGGGGTGTCGGGGTAGAAGCCCATCATCGAAAATACTGCCCACGCTGACATTGTGCCTGTGTCGTCGTTGCCGGGAATGCCGTTGGGAGCGGCTGTGAAACAGCTGTCGAGCAGTGTCTTGACCTCGCGCTGTGTGCGCCACTCCTCGCCCTTGACGCGGCTGAAGAGGTAGGGATAGACAATGTCGGGCTCGTTGGCCGGGTCGTAGTGCTTTTCGTCAAAGACATATTGCAGGCTTTTTATGAAGCCTTTCTTGCCGCCCATAAGGCGTGTGAGGCCGTCGATGTCGTGGGGCACGGCAAATGTGTAGCTCCACGCCGAGCCTTCGTGGAATCCGGGGACGTTCTCGAAATTCTTGCCTGTTGTTGCGTCAAACTCTTCGAGGAATGTGCCCTCTTTGGTGAGGGGGCGCAGGGTGCCATACTCCTTGCAGAAGTAGTTGCGGTAGCTCTGCGAGCGTTTGAGGAATTTCTTCGCGTCTTTTTTGTGTCCCAACGAGTCGGCCATTTGGGCAATTGCATAGTCGGCAAGGCAATATTCGAGTGCGTGCGACACTGAATTGTCGCCCGAGAGGTCGCTCTCGAAGAATCCCAGTGGAATGTAGCCTTTCTCGACGTAGGGGTCGAGGTCGGGGCGTATGGGGTTCTGTGCTCCGGGGGTGGTGGCCGATTTAATCATTGCTTCGTAGGCTGTCCTGTAGTCGAAATCGCGCAGGCCTTTTACGTAGCTGTCGGCGATAACAATGGCTGCGGGGTCGCCCTCCATTGTGAATGTCTCGCGACCGTAGAGCTCCCATTTGGGCAGCCAGCCCCACTCTTTGTACATATCGACCATTGTGCGCAACATATCTGTCTGACGCTCGGGATAGACGAGGGTCATCAGTTGGTGCAGGTTGCGGTAGGTGTCCCACAATGAGAATATTGTGTAGCGCTTGTGGTCGCTCTTGCCTGTAAGGCCGCTCTCCATTTGGGGGTACTCGCCGTTAAAGTCGCTCAGTACGTTGGGGTGGATTAGTGCGTGATAAAGGGCTGTGTAGAAAATGCGCTTCTGCTCGTCGGTGCCTCCGCTGACGCGTATGCGTCCAAGGTCGTCGTTCCACTCTTTGCGGGCGAGGGCACGCAATTGGTCGAAACTGAGGCCGTGCTGCTCTTTGTTCAGATTTTCGCGGGCATTTTCCATTGATACGAACGAGACGCCCATACGCACTGTTATCTGCTCGCCCTCTTGTAGGTTGTCGAACGAGAAATAGTAGCCTATATTGTCGCCTGCAATTTCGCGGTTGTAGTTTTTGTATAGTTTATATTCGCCGTCGTCAATTGTCCAATCGGCTTCGACGCCTTGCAGCAGGGGCTGCTTCTTCCAGTAGCCGCTGCCCGAGGGTTTGCGGTTGACGTGCATTACAAAGTAGATGGGAAAGACTGCGTCGGGGTTGTAGCAGAATGTACCCAGAAGTTTCACTCCTTCAATCTCTTGGTCGCTCACTCGGCGCACCATTGCTCCGCATTCGTTTGTGAGGCCCTCGCCTAAATTCAACAATATGTGGCCTTTTCCGGCGGGGAAGGTGTAGCGTTCGCACGAGCTGCGGGTGGTTGCTGTAACCTCGGTCTTTATGCCATATTTTGTGAGACGGTTGCTGAAATATCCGGGGGTGGCAATCTCGTCGGAATACTGTGAGCCGTAGCTTGTGTAATCGACGTTAAGCTCGCCGGTGGTGGGCATCACCAGCAGCGACGATGCCTCGGGGCAGCCTACGCCGCTGAGGGCTACGTGGGCATATCCTGTAAAGTATTTGTTGCTATATTCGTAGGGGGCCGACCACCAACGCTTGTCTTTGTCGTAAACATTTATGTCCGAGCCCATTACGTTGAACGGCACTACCGACATCATTCCTTGCGGACGCAGGGCGCCGGGGTTTGTTGTTCCAAAATTTGTTGTGCCGATGAATGGATCGACCCAATCGGCCGGCTCTTGGGCTTGTGCGTTCAGGGCAAAAAGGGCTGTTCCTATTATGGTTAATAGCTTTATTTTCATACGTTTCAAGGTTTATTGTTGTTCGTCGAGTTTGCTCAGTGCAAATGAGTAGGCACCCATACAGATTGCTTGGCTTGCACCCATACGCGATATGGCAATACCTATGCGCTTTTGGGGGTCGTACTCGACGGTGCGGTCGCTGCCATATACTTTTATTGTTCGTGCCTCGCCCTTGGCAAATTGTGCAAACTCCTCGGGGTTGTCGAGGTTATAGACTTTCATTTGTACAAGGTTGACGCTGTCGCCCTTGAGAGTGGCTATTTGTGAGCGCATCTCTTTGAGCAGTGAGGGCATAATCCAACGGCTCGCAGCGCAAACGCCGCCGCCCAATACAATGAGGCCGTCGATGAGTGTTACGGCTGTTGCAATTGCAGCGCCGGCTACTGTACCCATTGTTGCAAAGGCCTCTTTGGCTGCCTCTTGGTTGCCGGGGCGCAGGCCGTCGGCAATCTCGCAGATGTCTTTGGGGGTGAGGCCGTGCTCCATGTTACCCGATTTTTCGCCATAGACGCGTTGTACGGCGCGGATGGCAACTCCCTCTTCAACGATTATCTCGGGCAGCATTTTGTGGCGCAGACAGAATGTCTCGACGCAGGAGTTGTCGCCTTGATTGAGCTTGTTATTTACAACAATTCCGATGCCGAATCCTGTGCCGAATGTGTAGCCGATGAGGTTGTTGTATCGCTTGGCCGAGCCCAACTCTTTGAGCTTGGCGTTGACCTCGGGCAGCACTCCGCCAAGAGCTTCACCATAGGCAAAAAGGTCGCCGTCGTTGTTTATAAATACGGGTATTCCGAACTTTTCTTCGAGGAAAGGGCCAAGGGCCACGCCGTCGCGGAAAGAGGGGAAATTGGGCAGATAGCCGCCGATGATGCCGCGTGGATAATCGGCGGGGCCGGGGAATGCAAAACTTATTGCAACGGGTTTTTCGTCGAGGCGGGCAATAACCTGCTCGAATCCCGATACTATTGTTGCGAGACATTTGTCAAGGTCGTGTGCGTTTGAAGGCATTGAAATTGGGTCGATGATGAATTTACCGGCCTTCATTGCGCCGAATACGAGGTTTGTACCTCCTGCATCGAGGGTGATGACGATGCGCTTATCGTTACTGTACATAATGTTATTTTGTTAAAGTTTTTTACTGATTGATGGTAAGGTCGTTGGAGCTTTGAAATAGTTTCTTGGGCTGCAAGACCTTCAGCAGCCCAAGAAACTATTTTATTTGCTAAGTGCTTTTGTGTATTCTTTGATGATTGCTATTGTGGTGCTGTCGCAGTCGAATACCGAGTACCAACCTTGTGGCTCGTGGGGTGGGTCGCACAGAAAATCGTCGCCGGCTTTCCACACTTCGGCTGCGGGACGGCCCTCGCCGCCCCAGCCCCAGAAGTTGCATCCTGCAATTACTCCGTTGCTTTGGGCGCTGTTCTTGACGTGCTCGAATACGTATGAGTATAGCTTGTCGCGTGTCTCGACGTCGGCATCGAGGGTGTATTTGTTGTCGCGGCGGCAGAATCCGAATTCTTCAATTACCATAGGCTTTCCGATGCGCTTGCTCATAGCGGTGTGCAGGTCGATATATTCGCCTGTGCGTTTACAAGCGTTCTCGATGCCGCTGTCGGGAGCGTCGCGCTTGGCCCAGCCCCAATTGAGCGGCCAAATGTGCACTGTGAGGTAGTCGATATTTGAACTGCCGTGGATAAACTCGCATAGCTGTTCGTCAACCTCGCAACCGTAAAGACCCTCGCTACCGGTGGATACAAGGTGGTTGCTGTCGATGCTCTTGATGAGCTTGGCGGTCTTTTCTATCCAGTCGGCAAATTGTTTCTTGTTCTCTTTGCCGAATGGGCGAGGCTCGTTGCATATTTGCCACGACATAATTGCGGGCTCGTCCTTATAATAACGGCCTGTGATGGTGTTCTTGCGCGATACTATTGCGCGTACGTGGCTGTAGTACATCTCCATGGCACGCTCGTCGCGTACAAAGTCGGCCGAGTATTTTACGTAGTCGTTGTAGCCCTCGCCCGAGGCATTGGGCGAGTCGCCGTAGCCACACTCGCGCAGGTAGAATCCGAAGCCGCCGCTCCAGTCCCAAGAGTTTGTGAGGTAGATTACCGCGGTCATTCCGCGTTTTTCGAGCTCGGCTATTGTGTAGTCGAGGCCTATGAGCAGTGTGTCGTTAAGCTCGCCCGGGCGGGGTTGAAGATAGGGTTGTACGCTGTTGGCATTGGCACTGCCGGCCTCGGCGCCTGCCAAAATGCGCAGGTTCTCGACACCGATTGCTTTTAATGCGTCGAGCTCCTTGTGCAGACGCTCGCGGTCGCCTCCCTGTCCTGTCGAGCCTAAAATGGGGGCGCTCCAGAAGTTTGTACCAATGTAGTAGTAGGGACGGCCGTCGCGCACAATGTTGGTGCTATCGACTGTTATAAACTGAGCCTGCTCTGCTGCGGGCTGTGCCGGCTTTTGACTACAAGCGCCGAAGATAGTCGCCGATGCGGCTATTGCGCTGATTGCTAATGCCTTAAATTTAAATGTGCTCATTTTGTATTATTTGTTTATTTGTTTATTTTTGAATACATTGTGCGAATATAAGAAACTGTTTCCGATTTTTTAATAAAATGTGTGATTATTTTTCCTATTTAATTATAGCGATTGTTTATTTTTGCCGCCAATTGTGTTAAATAATGACAAAAATAGCCTCGTGTGCTTTGAACCTCTTTTAAAAATATTTTAAAAATCAAAACAGTTTCTTACCTTTGCAGCCTAACTTAGCTCGCAGCGTGCTTTTTGCCGCATTGTGCGGGCACTAAGAATTTATAAGATGAAATTGAATATTATTGTATTGGCCAAGCAGGTGCCCGACACTCGCAACGTAGGCGAGCAGGCAATGAATGCCGATGGTACTATTAACCGTGCAGCGCTTCCTGCGATTTTTAATCCCGAGGATTTGAATGCGCTCGAACAGGCATTGCTGTTAAAAGAAGCCAATCCCGAGAGTAAAATAACAGTATTGACAATGGGCCCTTATCGTGCGGCCGACATTCTGCGCGAGGCACTTTATCGCGGTGCGGACGAGGGTATTCTGCTCACCGATCGTGCTTTTGCGGGCGCCGATACGCTTGCGACGTCGTATGCCCTTGCTGCGGCTATAAAAAAGATAGCCGATTATGATATTGTATTGTGCGGGCGTCAGGCTATCGATGGTGATACGGCTCAGGTGGGCCCGCAGGTGGCTCAGCAGTTGGGACTGCCGCAGGTAACGTATGTGCGTCGCATAGTATCGCTTTCCGAGGATGCCATAATCGTTGAGCGTTCGATAGAAAATGGAGTAGAGAAGGTCGAGGCACCGCTTCCGCTGTTGCTTACGGTAGATGGTGCTGCCGATGCTTGTCGCCCTGAAAATGCCTATCGTCTGTTGCGCTTCCACCGTGCGGTAATTCCCACGGAACGTGCCGCCGAGGGCTATCGCTACGAGGCGCAGATTGCAGCCGATGAGGCTCTGATGTTGAAAGAGTGGTCGCTTGCCGACGTTGACGGCGATGCTGCGCGTTGCGGATTAGGCGGTTCGCCGACAAAGGTTCGTAAGGTCGAAAATGTGGTCTTTCGTGCCAAAGAGAGTAAACGCTACACTGCTGCCGACGAGGATATTAAGTCGCTCATCGGCGAGCTATTGTCTAACCACACGATAGGATAAAAATTTATGAATGATATATTGGTTTATTGCGAGCTCGACGGGGCGCGTGTTGCCGACGTGAGCCTCGAACTTCTGAGCAAGGGACGCGAGCTTGCCGACAAATTGAATGTAAAATTGGCTGCTGTTGCCATTGGTGCCAATCTTGAGGCTGTTGCAGCGCAGGTATGGCCTTATGGTGCCGACACGCTTCATCTGTTCGATGATTGCTCACTCGAATATTACACAACACAGCCTCACGCTGCCGCTTTGTGCAAACTTATTCAAGAGGAGCAACCACAGATTGTGCTGTTGGGTGCAACGGTCATCGGACGCGATCTTGCCCCCAGAATATCATCGACGCTGCGCAGCGGACTTACAGCCGATTGTACAGCGCTTGAGATTGGCGACTACGAGGATAAAAAGAGTGGCGAGCGAATAGAGAATCTGCTCTATTCGGTGCGCCCGGCATTTGGTGGAAATATCGTGGCAACAATCGTTAATCCATATTGTCGTCCGCAAATGGCAACCGTGCGCGAGGGTGTTATGCCGCTTAATAAGGTGCGTGCCGAGGATTATGAGGGTACAATCGTCAACCACGCAGTTGAGCAATATATAACCCCCGCCGACCGTCTCGTACGCATTTTGGAGCGCCACATACAGCCCAAGGAAAATAATCTGAAGAGTGCCCCCATTGTTGTAGCCGGAGGCTATGGTATGGGGAGCAAAGAGAATTTCGAGATGCTGCATAAACTTGCACATCTGTTGCACGGCGAGGTGGGCGCCACACGTGCTGCCATCGACGCCGGATTCTCGACACACGACCGTCAGATAGGGCAGACAGGCCTTACCGTCCGTCCCAAAGTATATATTGCTTGCGGAATCTCGGGACAGGTACAGCACATCTCGGGAATGCAGGAGAGCGGAATAATAATATCGGTGAACAACGACCCCGATGCTCCCATAAACGCAATCGCCGATTATGTGGTAACGGGCAGTGTCGAGGAGGTTATTCCCAAGTTAATTAACTTTTATCAGCAGAAACAATGAACTATTATACCGATAATAAGGTGCTCAGACACTATCTGAAGCACCCGTTGATGCAACGCATCGTGCAGATGCAAGAGCGCGACTACACTCAGGCTGCACAATTCAACTATGCTCCCATAGACTTTAATGAGGCAGTCGAGGGCTATGAGCAGGTGCTCGAACTAATCGGCCGGTTGTGTGCCGACGTAATTGCTCCCAATGCAATGGCGATAGAGACCGACGGCCCTACACTCAAAGACGGTCGCGTAATTTATGCCCCTGCCACCGAGCAGAATCTCGACCTTTTCCGTAAGGCCGGGCTTATGGGAATTTCGCTGCCCCGCGAGTATGGCGGACTGAATTTCCCCCGCACTGTATTTATCATGATTGAGGATGTCGTATCGCGTGCCGATGCTGCCTTTGGTAACTTGTGGGGCTTGCAGGATTGTGCCGAGATTATTCACAGTTTCGGAAGCGAGGAGCAGTGCAGCCGCTATCTGCCCCGAGTGTGTACAGGCGAGACAATGTCGATGGATCTTACCGAGCCCGACGCAGGAAGCGACCTTCAGAGCGTGCGTCTGAAGGCTACATACAGCGACGAGGACGGTTGTTGGTATCTCGATGGTGTCAAGCGCTTTATAACCAACGGCGACTCGGATATTCACCTTGTGCTTGCCCGTAGCGAGGAGGGCAGTGTCGATGGACGCGGCCTCTCGTTGTTTGTGGTCGAGAAGAGCAGTGGAGGCGTTCACACACGCCGCATCGAGGATAAGATGGGTATTCACGGTTCGCCCACCTGTGAGATAGTCTTTAACCACGCACGTGCCGAGCTCATCGGTTCGCGCCGTATGGGACTTATAAAATATGTGATGGCGCTTATGAACGGTGCACGCTTGGGAATTGCCACACAAAGTGTGGGCCTTGCACAGGCGGCCTACAACGAGGCTCTCGAATATGCCCGCAGCCGCAAACAGTTTGGAAAAGCAGTCATCAATTTCCCCGCAGTATATGACCTTGTGGGCTCGATGAAGGCCCGTCTCGACGCAGCTCGCAGCCTGCTTTACGAGACATCGCGCAATGTAGATATGTCGGGGCAATTTACAATGCTCGCCCGCGAGCGTGCACTCACTCCCGAGGAGCGTGCCGAGTCGAAGATTTTTGCCAAGAAGGCCGATGCGCTTACACCTATTATAAAAGGTATCGGCAGCGAGATTGCCAACCTTAACGCTTACGACTGTGTGCAGGTGCACGGAGGTTCGGGCTATATGCGCGACTATGTTTGTGAACGCATTTATCGCGATGCACGTATTACATCAATCTATGAGGGTACTACACAGTTGCAGGTGGTAGCCGCCATACGTTACGCAACAAGCGGATTCTACGGTCAGCTGCTCGACGAATATCTTGCAATAGAGGTTCCCGAGAGCCTTGCGCCGCTGCACAGCCGCATTGTAAAAATGGCTGCCGATTATAAGGCCGCAGTGGAGAAAGCACAATCGTTTGAATGTCAGGAGACGCTCGATTTTCTCTCGCGCCGCATATATGAGATGGCTGCATACGCAATTATGGCGTCGTTGCTGCTGGCCGACGCTGTGGCCGATGAAGAACTTTTTGCATCGTCGCTCAATCGCTTCGTGGCAATGGCCGAGGCGCTCGTCGCAGGGCACACTGCATATATTAACAGTTTCAGCCCCGAGTTACTATCGCATTATGAGAAATAATATTAGTACAAACACTACTGTCCCATTAAAATTTGAAATTGTTCTTTGAAATTATTGAAATATA
>CAYYEL010000070.1:0-11366 GCA_964470845.1 uncultured Bacteroidaceae bacterium
CTCGTGGGCGCGTGCTCTTAGTTGCTGCTCGCTCATTGTGGGGAAGGCCGCGCTTATCTTCTGAAAATAACCATTCGATTCCTCCAACGCATTTGCCACTCCGTATAGGCTGCTAAGGATACGTGCTTTCATCTCTCCGGTGGCATCGTTGGTAAATGTTACGGCCAGCGTGTGCTTATAGGCATTTGGGTTGGCAATAAGCAATTTAAT
Source organism: uncultured Bacteroidaceae bacterium (assembly GCA_964470845.1). Lineage (GTDB taxonomy): Bacteria > Bacteroidota > Bacteroidia > Bacteroidales > Bacteroidaceae > HGM04593. The sequence continues at coordinate 211 of CAYYEL010000070.1, forward strand.
ATATTCTACGGCAAGGGTAAAGGTCTTTCCCGAGCCTGCCGATGCTTTATATATGTACAGGGTCTTATCCATTTTAGTGGAATTTTAAACAGCCTCTCAGCCGATAATTTCTATTCTGCTTTTTCCTTCTTTGCTCTTGATTACGTGTATCTGTGTTGGTATGCGCTCGATAATTTCGGCGAGGTGCGATATTACTCCTATGCGGCGTCCCATACTTTGCAGACGTTCGAGTGCATCCATTGCCACACTCAGTGTCTCGCTGTCGAGCGAGCCGAATCCCTCGTCGATGAACAGCGACTCTATACTCATTTTGTTCGACGATAGCGACGATAGTGCAAGCGCAAGTGCCAATGATACAAGGAACGACTCGCCACCCGAGAGCGAGTGTACCGAGCGCGATTCGGACATCATATCAAGGTCGATTACTTTTATCGCAAGCGTGTCGGACGAGATGCGTGCAAGCTTGTATCTGCCCGAGAGCTCGCCGAGGTGTTTGTTGGCAAAGGCAAGCATAATGTCCAGCGTGTAGCCCTGTGCTATCATTCTGAATTTGTTGCCGTCGCTCGAACCGAGCAGGGTGTTCAGTTTTTTCCAATCGGTGGCTTTCTCGTTTATCTCGTCTCGCTCTTTGCGCAGTTGAATGGTGCGTTTTTTGTTTGCCTCGTCGCTTTTTATTGTTGCCGAGATTTGTGTCAATCGCTCGGCTTGTTGTTTTATGTTTTCTTTGGTTGTGCTTTGCTGCGCGAGCAGTTGTTGTTGCGTCTGCTCTTCGTCGGGGCGGCTCGCGAGGCTCTGATGTTGTTTAATGTTTCGTCGGCGTTCCTCAAGCATTGTGGTTGCTTGCAGCAGTCGGTTATTTGTCTGCTCGACGAGGCTGCGCATTTGTGTTATTTCGTGCGCGGGGGTTGTTGCAATCTTGTGTAGCTCTTCGAGTGTCATTGGCTCGTTTCTCGTTGCAAGAAAATCTTCAATTTCTTGCTTGTGCTTCTGAAATTCGTCGTTACGGCGTCGAATATTTCGGTGTAGTGTCTCAATCTGTTGACGGCATTTTTCAAGTGTTATAAGCACGCTGTTCCGTCTCTCGCTGCTTTGGTTTATTGAGGTGTTTATGCTTTCTATCTTTTTTTGATACTCTTTTTCGAGCTCTTCGGCGCAGTTGTTGCCAATGAGCTGTGCGTGCCTTTTTTCTTGTTCGGTAATGCTCTCTTTTATTGTGTTTATTATGTTTTCTTTTTCGCTTATGGTTGCGACAATCTCTTTCAGACGCGCTTGTGTAGCCGATAGTGTTGCTTCATTAACCTGTTTTTTGTGTTCGGTGTCGGTGTATAGTAGCTCTTTTTGTTGCCACTCGTTTGCGGTGTGTTTTACTCTTTGTGCAAGCTCGCGAAGCTGTTGCAGTGTGGGGCTGTCGCTTTGCAACAGTGGTTGCAACTGTTCGGTTGCTCGTGTTAATTTGCTGTTGTATATTTTTGTGTAGCCGTCGATTGATGCTGTAAGGGCTGTTATTTCGGTGCGGCAGCACTCGATGCTATTGCTCAGGTGTTCTATTGTCGATTGATTCTCTTTTTTGGCTTTTATGAGCAGCTCTTCTTGCAGTATGTTATTGCCAATGGCCGAGGTCTCGTGGTGGCAACTTCCGCACACGGGGCAGGGCACTCCTTCGATAAGTTGTGCTCGCAGTGTGGCAATTTCTTGTGTCAGTGTAAGGCTCAGTCGCTCGCTTTCGGCTTGTGCCGTTGCGAGTTGTTTCTCGTGATTTTTGAGTAGCGTGTGCGACGTTTCGCGTAACTTGCTTTTGCTCTCTATCAGTGTTGCTGCCTCTATGGCTTCGGTTATATCGTTAAGCGTGGTGTCAATGCCGGCCGATATGTTCTTGTAGCTTTCGTTTGTTTTTTTCCACTCGATAATTGTTTGTAGCTCTTTTTGCAGTGTTACATTTTCTTTTGTCAGATTATCTATTGTGGTAATGTGTTGTATTTGTTGTCTTTTGTTGTTGTCTATCTCTTGGGTGTACTCGGCCAGTTTTTTTATGTTTATCTGTTTCTCGGTCTCTATCTTCAGCGCTTCGCGTATTTTGGGCAGGGCGCTGTTCCACTCGTTGTTTGTCTGGCTTTGTTGTTCTATCAGTTTTTTATGTAGTTCCTCGGCTGCCGATAGTGCTGTGGCTTCTCTTTTTTCTTCTTCTTTTAATTTCTCGTTTTGTGTCTCGTTGTCTTTTAATTCTCTTTTTAGGGCGAGTATGCCGGTGTATGTGTCGCGTATGGGTTGTGTGCTTTCTACTTTTTTTAATTTTTCTATTGTGGGGCGAAGCTCTTCGAGGGCTTTTTGGCTCTGTATGACACTCTCTTGAGCATTTCTTTCTTCGGCGGTGAGTACTTGCATACGTTCAATCCAATCGAGCTTTTTATCAATCTCTTTTAGGCTCTTTTCTTCTTTTTCTTTTTGTGATTCAAGCTCTTTTTGTTCGTCGAGGAGTGTCTTGAGCTCGTCGTCGCTCAGTAGTTTAATCTCGCCTATTTTGGCCGATATGATTTCTAATTCTTTATCGGCTTCTTTGCTCTTGTTGAATATTTTTATTGATATTTGTGAGTATATGTCGGTGCCTGTGAGTTTTTCGAGAATCTCGGACTTCTCGCGCGAGGATGCTCTCAGGAATGTGGCAAAGTCGCCTTGTGCCAACAGCACTGCTCGTGTGAATTGGTCGAATGTGAGGCCTAAGAGTGTTTTTACTTTTTCGAGTAATTCGCTCTTTGTGCCCTGAAGCTCGCTGTTGTCGCTTAGACAGTGGAGTGAATAGGTGTAGTTTTGCAGACGTCCGCCGGGCTTGCCGTTGGCGCGGCGCACACTCCAACGGGCACGATACTCCTTGCCGTCAAGGGCCTGAAAATCGCACTCGGCCCATCCTTCGCCGCAGCCTCGGCGCAGAATGTTACGTGGGTCATTTTCGTGAATGGTGTCTTCTTTTCCATCGGGGAGTTTACTGCTGCCAATGACTTTTTTTGTGCGTGGCGATTCGTTGAACAGGGCAATGCACATTGTATCGAGCAGGGTTGTCTTGCCCGAGCCTGTGTTGCCTGTAATTGCAAATATGCCGGCTGCTTTTAGTGGCTTGCTACGAAAATCTATTGTAAATTCGCCGGCCAGCGAGGCCATATTTTTTCCTCTAATTGCTAAAATTTTCATTGTTAATCTCTGTAATTACTTCCCTTAAAAGTTTCTGCATATTTTCCGGCATCTCTTCGTGGCCGTAGTTGCGCGCGAAATAGTCGGTTGCGAGGCTCATAGGGTCGATGCTCCTTACCTCGTCGTATGTCAGGGGGGTGTTAATGCTGCTTGCACCTTGCTTCGATACAGCTTCGATGCGTGTGAGGCGCACGGCTTTTCCCTCAAGCGCCTGTTCTATTTGTGTCCTTAGTGTGGGCTCGGGCTCGTCTATTTCTATTCGTATCTCTAAAAAGGGTGAGCCCTCGTCGCTCTCGCCCGAGGGCAGATTCTCAATCTCTTTTATTATCTGTGGCAGTGGGGCAACGCCTATGCTTAGTAGTTTGGCATTACCGGGAATCTCCAATCTCTGTGTCTCGAAACTCTCTTCGTTTATTGTTAGCATTGTAACGCTTTGACGATTATTACGCTCGGCAAATGACATTGGCAACGGTGCTCCCGAGTAACAGATGTTTTTCAGTGCGCCGATACTCTGTGCTTTGTGCAGATGTCCAAGAGCAATATATGTGGCACTCTCGGCGCACAAACCAAGCTCCACGCAGTCGAGGCCGCCAACAACGGTGCGCTCGCTGCGGTCGTCGGCCGAGGTTGTAGCTCCTGTCGCAAACAGATGTCCCATTATTATTATCTGTTTGAATTTTTCCTGCGCCTTCTCTGTCAAGGTCGAGAATGTTCGCTGTACCCCCTCGGAGTAGCTGTCGGCTGTGGGGTAGCCGCCCTGACGCAGATAGGGGAGCGCAATGCAACAAACACTATCGGATAGCGCAATTATGTGGCGTTCGTAGTCGAATGTGTTGTCGGTGGTGCGTCGCATTGTTCCGCGCACGGTAACACCCAATGTCTCTAATAGTGTGTCGGGTGCTTCGAGGCGTGCACCCGAATCGTGGTTTCCGGCTGTTATTATTATCTTGAGTTTGGGGTTTTCTGTTGTTACATTGCGTATAAATTTATAGAATGCTTTTTGGGCGCTTGCCGATGGATTAGGGGTGTCGAAAATATCGCCTGCAATGAGCAGGGCGTCGGCTTTTTTCTCTTTTATGGTTGCTGTCAGCCACTTGAGAAATTTGCTGTGTTCTTTTGTACGGTCGTATCCGAAGAACGTCTGTCCTAAATGCCAATCGGCTGTATGTATAAGTATCATTATCTCTTCTGTAATTAGTCTGCTAATATAGCTGTTTTTTTTGAGAAATGAACCTTAATAGCGTAGAAGCTGTTTAGAAACTGTTCCGAATTTCTAATAAATATTTTCTTGTTATCGGGAAACTCTCATTTTACAATATGTAAACGAGTTTATATGGGGCGTTGTCGGCACTTTTTTAAAATCAACGATATAAATTCAGATACTCTTTAAGATATTATCCAAGAATATGAAACTAAGCAGAATAAAGAAGGTATTTACTCATAGGAGGGTTGCTGCAATAGAGCATTTGTTGGCTATTGTGCTTTTTATCTTGTCGTTGGTTACAATTGGAGCTATTGTCGTTGATTATGGTTTTTTGCTCGATAAAGCCGAGCATACAATTATAGACCTTGTTTATAGAGTGGCGTGGTGGTGCTATCTGTTGCTGTTTATTTTACAATTGTTGTTTGGCTGGCGCAGGATAAAAAGAAATTCGGTCTTTTTGACGGCTTTTGTGGGATTGCTCTTTTTTCTCTCGGCATTGTTGCGATATTTTGAGCTTGGCGGTGTATATTCTGCAACGGATGTTCCTTTTTATTTGAATTATTTGTTTGTCGAGAAGATTCTGCTTCTGTTGCTTTCGGTGCTCGATGTCTCACGAGGAATTATTGATTTTATAAACAAAAAGACTAATCCGGCTATGCTTATGGCAATATGTTTTTTGTTGCTCATAGGTATTGGAACTATTCTTTTGTTGCTTCCGCGTTCGACGCTCGATAGGGTGCACCTATCGGTTGTCGATGCCGTTTTTGTATCGACAAGCGCCGTGTGCGTAACAGGCCTCACTCCGCTTGACGTTGCTGCAACATTTTCGACCGAGGGACAGATTGTGCTGATGCTCTTGATACAAACCGGTGGTGTGGGGGTGATGACAATTACCAGTTTTTTTGCCCTTTTTTTTATGGGCGGGACGGGGCTTTATAGTCAGTTTGCCCTGCGCGATATGCTTGGTAGCGACACATTCGGCTCGCTTATCTCGACACTGCTCAATATCTTGGGTTTTACTTTTTTTATTGAGGCTGTGGGGGCTGTTGGAATATGGCTCTCGATAAAGGGAACGCTTGGGATGAGCCTGCAACAAGAGGTGTTTTTTTCTCTCTTTCACGCGGTATCAGCCTTTTGCAATGCGGGTTTTTCGACACTCTCGGGTAATCTTGGAAACGCTGCCATAATAGTCGGGCACAATCCTTTTTTTGTGATAATTACACTGCTTGTTGTGCTGGGCTCATTGGGTTATCCTATTCTTGTTAATTTTAAGAAAATGATATTCTACTATATTGAATTGTTTATCGGACGGCTGTTTCGTGTAGGTGAAGCTCGCACACGATACAGCCATATAATGAATATAAACACGAAAATTGTGCTTACAATGACCTTTGTGCTGCTTGTGGGTGGTACATTGGCAATTGCACTGTTTGAGTGGAATGGTGCTTTTACTCGAATGACAACTGCCGATAAACTTGTACAGTCGCTCTTCAATGCGGCTGTTCCCCGAACGGCGGGCTTCAGTAGTGTGAGTGTTGCCGATTTTTCGTTGGCTGCTATTCTTGTCTATCTGTTTTTAATGTGGGTGGGTGGTGCATCGCAATCGACTGCCGGCGGAATAAAGGTGAATACCTTTGCCGTTGCTTATGCCAATCTTCTCTCGGTGATGCGAGGGCATCGTGGGGTGATGCTTTTTAACAGAGAAATTTCGGTTGCATCGTTGCGTCGTGCTTCGGCTGTGATTTTTGGGTCGATACTTATAATTGCCACAGCTTTTTTTGTGTTGATAATTATTGAACCGCAGATTCCCTATGGTAGTCTGCTTTTTGAGACAGTCTCGGCATATAGCACTGTGGGGGCCGGCCTTGGCGTAACGCAGCATCTTGGTGGCGTCTCGAAATTGATTTTGGCACTGTTGATGTTTCTTGGACGCGTGGGATTTATGACAGTGCTTGCAAGCATCATTCCTCCAACCGGAGTGCGTAAATTCCGTTACCCGAAAGATAATGTAATTATAAACTAAAAAATATGAAGTATCTTGTTATTGGATTAGGAAATTTTGGCAGTACTCTTGCCGAGGAACTTACCGCACGCAGCCACGATGTGATTGGTGTAGATACGTGTGAGCAACGTATCGAGGATATTAAAGAGCGCATTGCTGTTGCCTATATTATGGATGCGACAGACGGCGCTGCATTAAAATCGTTGCCGCTTGGCGAGATTGATGCAGTGTTTGTTGCAATAGGGCACAGTATGTCGGCCTCGTTGCGAGCGGTGGCGATGCTTAAAAAGCTCGAAGTTAAAGGGCTTTTTGTACGTGCGATAGATGCTGTTCATCTCTCTATCCTTGAGGCTATGAGCATTGAGAATGTTTTTATGCCCGAGGCTTATGCGGCGCGTAATTTTGTACAAAAAATCTTAAAAAGCGATGCTGCGAATTAAGGCTGATAATTGTGTATCTTCGCTGTAAACAGCGAAGAATAATTCAGTGAACACAAAAGCGCCCTCGACAACTTAAAAAACTGTCGAGGGCGCAGATTGTTTATTATAAAAAAGCCTTAGCTCATAAATTTCTTTGTGAGCCAGCGTCGAACAGGCTCGTCGTAGAGTTTCAAACAAGCGTATGCGAGAGTGATATTTATTGCAAACACCATAATGACAACCTGCCACGTCTCGCCCAGTGTGTAGAGTTTGTTCTCAATCAACCAAGCGTAGAACAGGTACATAACAGGATAGTGTACAATGTAAAGAGGATACGAAATATCACCTAAGAATTTGCATACTTTTGTCGATGCAACGTCAGTGGTGCTTCCCGATGCTGCCAGCCACACGATGGCAGGGAATACCAATAATATACACATAAACTCGTAAAGGCCGTTAAGGCTTATATTGCCGTTTTTTGTAAATGCGGACACCGAGAATAGTGCAAAGAGTACAATTATTGAAATCCAGAATATTCCGGGTATCTTAACGGGCTTGAAATTACGTGCCATCAACATACCAAGCGAGAAGGGGAACATCATTCTCAGCAAGCCACCGAAAAAGTTAGCCGAGTCTATTGTCCAGCCGATACCAATCATATCGTAGCCCGACACGTCGGCAATAACAAACCACGCCCACACAACGCCCAACAAGGCTGTCAGAATAGTCAGCGCCTTGTTGCTTAGACGGCGCACGATAAGCGCATATATTATATTACCTATATACTCGAAGAAGAGCGACCAGCTTGGGCCGTTCAGAGGGAACATTTCGCCGTTGCCGCGCACCTCGTACGAGGCTCCGGGATAGGCGGGAATAAAGAGCATCGTAAGCACAAGAGCCACTATTGTCCACGAGAGGGGTGTGGGGCTTCCGTCCCATTTTACGCCTCCTTGAATGAGGAATGTGATGAGGCCTATTATTGCTCCCATTATGAGCATAGGGTGCAGACGTATGAGGCGGCGTTTGAAGAAACTGCCCAGTGTGAGGCGGTTTTTGCTGCCGGCCTGCCAACGACCATCGTAGGCATAGCTGATTACAAAACCCGAGAGCATAAAAAAGAAATCTACTCCCAAATGTCCGTGGTTAAAGACGTCGATTGCTGTTCCCTCGGCAAAGGCGTAGCCCTCGAATACGTGGTACCAAACAACCATTAGCGCTGCCGCACCACGCAGACCATCGAGCAGGGCATAGTGGGGCTTACTATCGGCAAATGCAGCCGATGCTGTTGTGAGATTTTTTGTTTCTGACATTTTGTGTATTTTTTTAATGATTATTCTCGAAAAACTATGGTCGATTGAGAGTAGTCTCCCTCTGCCGACAAATTTCGATTGCAAAGTTACAAAATGCCTTATTATAAAAATTTGCTTAAAAGCAAAAAATTATTTACCCGACCTTATCCGACTGAGGGTGTATATTGATATTCCTAAAAATTCGGCAACATATTTTAGCTTTATTCTATTAAGCAGCCCGGGGAAGCGTTGCAAAAAACAGTTGTACCGCTCACGTGGCGATAGTTGCAAACGCTCGACGAAAATGTGGCTCAAGAGGCAGTTAACATCCTGATGCACAATGCGTCCCCAATTGGCAATGTCGATATACTTCTCGTAAAGCTCGTTCAGACGCTCGATGGTAATTGTGTATATTACGCAGTCGGTGAGCGTCTCGACACTCTCGACCGAGGGCTTATTGTGATAGAGTGAGTACATTCCGAATGTAATATCACCCTCTTGGCTGAACCACGTGGTTGTATCGACCCCATCCTTATGGAATATGGAGCGTGTAACCCCTTGCTCAATAAAATATACATTGTGGTCGGTTACTCCCGACTGCACAATGCAGTGGTTCTTGGGGTAGTGCACCAGATGAAGCTCTTTTTGAAGAACTTGCAGTGCCTCGTCCGAGACAGGGTGATACTCTCTTATTTTGCGTATGATGTTCTCCATATTTGGCAAATATACTGTTTTTTTGTCGAGTGGGCTCTCTGTTTGCGCCAAAATTGTTATCTTAGCCCCGATTATGGAACAATTTCTGCAAATACTACAAAGTGTTACTGTTAACAGCCGCGACGACGGTGAGCACTTTACCGATACAACCCGCATTGAAGCAATAGAAAAAATACTTGCCCAAAGCAGTTATGAATTACTGCACAAGGGACGTTTGTCGTTGCTCTATGGCAAGCGTCATCCACGAGAAGGCGAGAGGGTAGTGCTTGTCTCCTCGCACATCGACAGTCTGTTTACACAATGCTTTTGTGTCGAGAAGGGCGATTTTCTGCACGGCACATTCGATAATAGTTACACGAACGCTGCCGTAATTTGGAATATGCTGCACGGAAAGTTTGCCGATAATGTAATTGTGGCATTCACTGGAGACGAGGAGCAGGACTCGCGCGGCGCAGTCGAGGCTCTTTGTACGCTTGGACTTATGCAGTGCAACATTGCCTTTGCCATTGTACTCGACGTTACCGAAGAGGGGTGGCAGCACGAAGCGCTTTTTACCATTGAGAACGACCTTGGAATTGATATTTTTACAGCGCATCGTTTGGTGGAGCTTTTGAAGCCCTACGATGGAAAATACTCCTACTTGCACAATGCCGAGCCCGACGAGAGTTGGGACTACGACGAGTACGGCGTGCCCTGCTTCACACTGTGCGCTCCAATTCTTGGAGATATGCACAGCGACGAGGGTGTTTTGCTGCGAAAAGAGAGCTTCCCCGCTTATTCGGATATTATGGCACGGGTTGCCAATTCAATTTTACAATAATGTAAAGCCTTTTGTATAATATTTACAATAAAAGAGTTGCCCGGAATTTGGCAACTCTTTTATTGTAAATATTATAAGAAATTTAATCGGTTTCTTATATTTTGTATGTTCCCTCGACTAATTTACCCATTGCCCATACACCGCGGATATTTAATTTTTCGTCGAGAATCATAATGTCGGCGTCCTTGTCCTTCTGCAACGAACCTTTGCGGTCGTAAACATTCATAATCTTGGCGGGTGTCTCCGATGCCATACGAACGGCGTCCTCCAAAGGAATCTCGGCTTTCTGAACAAGTGTCTGAATGAGGCGATCCATTGTGGCTACCGAGCCTGCAAGTGCTGTACGGTCGGCCAATTTGCATACGCCATCCTCGATGATTACACGGGGGTCAAATGCTGTTGTGCTGTCGCTGGCTGCGCAAGCAAGAGCATCGGTGATTACGCAAGCACGCTCAACGCCTTTAATGTGGTGAATGAGGCGCAGAATTGTGGGGGGGACGTGAATACCGTCGGCAACAACCTCAACGGTCATATCCTCGTGCAGATATATACTCTCTACTGTACCCTCGTATTTGTACTCGCGGCGTTTGTGGAAGCCGGGCATTGCATTGTAGAAGTGTGTTGCGTGTGTGTAGCCATTCTTGTGGGCTGCGTGAATGTCGTCATACTCGGCCTGTGTGTGGGCCACTGATGCAAGAATGCCCTTTGATGTTATGTATTTACCGAATTGCATTGCGCCGGGAAGCTCGGGAGCTGCGTCCCAACGCTTGATGCAGTCCCATCTCTCGACAAGGGGAATGTATTCCTTGGGGTCGGGGTCTTTTATGTTCTCGGGAATCTGTCCGCCGGCCATTGCCATATTCAGATAGTGTCCTTCGAGGTGAAGACCAAGCACGGGGCTGTTGGGCTCGGCCATCAATTTTGTACAAGTCTCGGCTGCTGCCTCAATCATAGGTACTGTTGACGATGAAAGTGTGGGGAAAATACTTGTTGTTCCGTGTTTCATATGTGCTGTAATTGCACCACGGAAAGCCTCCTCGGTACCCTCCATAAAGTCGCAACCGCCACCGCCGTGAATGTGAATCTCGACACCGCCGGGCACAACGTACATACCTTTTGCATCAATAACTTCGGCGCCTATTACTGCAAGGTCGCAGTTGGTAACTTCAAGAATCTTGTTGTCTCTGATAATTACAGAACCGTCCTTCAACCAACCTTGTGGAGTAAGGATTTTTGCGTTGATAATTTGTGTAAGCATTTTATTTTTGTTTAGTTAGATGTTTTTTTAAACTTTTCAATGTAAATGTTCGCACATTTAGCTTGACAAAGTTACTTTTTTAAATTATCTCTTGAACATTTTTTTATGTTTTTTTTATTATTTTTTTATAAGATGCTGCGTCCGGGGTATAATTTGTGCTCTTGCGTGTGATAGGCTGCTCTGTTATTTTGTCGTTTGTTTGTTGCTTGTGCTGTGGAAATTAAGTAGCTCAGCAAGCGATTTCAGAATTGAATAAAGTAAACGTAA
>CAYYEL010000071.1:0-11118 GCA_964470845.1 uncultured Bacteroidaceae bacterium
AATTACGACTGGAACGGGGCAACAATGAACGACTCGATGATTGTTATGCCCTATCGAATTGTAAATCAGTGGAGCTGTGTATATATGTGTACAGCAGACGGTAGCGCGGGACAATATATAGCCAATCGCCCCGATAGCGTCCTGACCAATGAAGCCGGTAACGAGCTTTTTACCGTAAAGGCAGGCGATATGCGTTTCCTAACCTTCAGCTACAACCCCGGCAGCATAGCTTACTCTTATAAGAATGTACAGTCGAGCGATGCTATTATTGATAATTCAGTAAAGTTGGTTTACAAGGGTTACTCGCTCACCTCGCCAATAATGCAGCAATATTATGGTAATGACTTTATCAGTGCAGATACCGTAATAAAAAATTATGCACTCAATGGCGACCTATTCTCACCCGTTTATTCACAATACACCGATGTTGTTAATATTAAGAATGGTACAAACAACATAGAGTTTGCCCCCAAAAATATCTTTAACAACTACGAGTTTAATTTTGACATATCGGCCGAGGGGGTAACTGTGAATAAAGTGTTAGCCTCTTTGTCGGGAGTACCTTACAGCTATAATTTTACAAAATCGGAGCCCGAGACAAATGTTCTTTGTAAAGTGCTCTTCGAGGTTGCAGCTGCGGGAGCTTCAAAATACACAGGAACAGCCATTGTTCCGGGATTCCTGCGAGCAACGAGCTCTTTATCGTATATGGGTACAGGTACTATGCAACTCGCAATATATGTAACCGATGCCGAGGGTAGCGACAAGGTATATAATATGTCGATAAACCTCTACCATTATGTACCCGGAATCGAGAGCCTGCAGTATGGTAAGGATTGCGCGTATAATATTGATGCACCTATCGTAATAACAAATGAGGGTGTGGAATTCTCAAAAGAAGGTGCAGCATCGTGGAGGTTATTAAACCTAAGTCTTTAAAGTTTAACAAGTAGAAAGTTATGAAGAAAAGTCTTATAATAGGAATCTTTATGCTAATGTCTATGTGTGCAAGTGCACAGATGGTAGCAGTAAAGACCGATGCGATAAAAGACATTGCAATGATTCCAAACTTAGGTGTTGACCTTGTTGTCGGAGCAAAACATACCCTTGGCCTGCAAGTGTTTGGAGCAGGTAACTGTTGGGGCAATCAAGCCGAGATAGTAGGTGTTTCACCACGTTTCCGCTATTGGATAAGCGGACGCCCATTTACACAGGTGTTCTTTGGAGTTAATACTCAATTCTCGAACTATAATATAGTGTGGAGTAACTGGAAATATCAAGGTAACTCTTTGTCGGGAGGACTTGAGGTCGGATACGCCTTTAACCTTTCGCAGCGCTTCAATATTGAGCTTTCGGGTGGAACAGACCTAATGTATTACAGCCAAAAAGAGTATCGAAAAACCGACAACTACGCCAACTATGGCGAGAAAGCGAATGCGAGTGGAGTAATCTTCTGCCCGCGTGTCGAGGTGTCTCTTGTGTATGTGATAAGATAATTTTGTATTAAAGGATAAAAGACTATATAATATGCGTTTTCTAAGATATATTACGTTGCTGTTGCTTGTAGCCCTATCTTTTAATGTTACGGCTCAGGACAACCAAGATAATGCAGATGGTGGGAATGCAATCTCGGCTTATATGAAGAAATTAAATAGTGTAAGTGATTTCGAGGTATTCCATATTGAATTTCGATTCGGTACGATGGCCGAGCTTAAAGATTACAATAATGCTATAAAAGAAACATATATCTACACCTTTGCGTCGGAGAACGATGCTATTGAGATGTTGCGTGGCTTTCAGAATTCATCTACAGTACAGTCATTTCTTAACGAAAAGGGAAAGCAGTTATACAAAAATATGTATTGTATAGCTGACGAGTCTGTAAATCAGGTTGTTATTTTCGATTCACTAAAGACCGATAAATACATATATCGTTTTGCCCTAAGAAGAAGCGAGTTTCAAGATGTACAGTCTGTCATAATTTTTCATAATAATAAATTTGGTGCAGGCGAGACTGATATAAATGCCTTTATCCTTAAAAGAGTGGCCAGCAAAGACCATAAGAAATATAACGATAATGACCAAGGTAGGGTAGATGAAATTCACGTGCTTGACGAGGCTGTTTTTCCGCTTCCCGAAAGATTCTACGTCTTTAAATTTAACCACAAACTCGCTAGACAGATTGATATTTCTGCAGTAGGTCGTACAACTCCAATCCCCCCCCGTCCTGCCGAGCAACCAGGTATATTACCTATGCAGCGCGTTGACACATTTAAACTCCCATTTAGAGTTAAACCCAACAATCGTATTGTTGCACAGCCTATTTGGTATGACCGTGTAGATGTTTCCGATGCAAATTGTGATACCGTTTTTGCGTATGGTATGGCAGCATATCTTGATTGTGAAGATTTTATCCTTACTCAAGATCGGTCTATGGACTACAATATGTCTAACGATAAGCTGTATAGCTATTTGAATGAGACTAAGAAGAAAAGATTTAACGCAGTTCGTCTCGATTCTATATGGAATGTCGTTTCGGCCAAGATTATTGATGAGTCAACCTCACTGGCCGATAATGATACATTACGTCCATTTATAGGTAACAGCAAACGTTTCTCGAAGAAGGATTGGACAAATGTGCTCATAAACGGTACAAAGAAGGAGAATGACTCTTTATGCAATATTTACACCGATTTTCTTGTAACAGATAATTCTCCCGTAAGCAATAGTATTATCTCTTATTTAATAACCGACTCGCTATACACAGATATAGAACTTTCCGAAAGTCTTGATAAGGTTATTGTAAAAATTAGGGGTGAGCTTCGCGGACACGATAACTCTCCCTCACATCCTTATCCACAAGGAGTGCGCCTCATTGTGGAGGATTACAACACAATTCTTCATAGCGATAGTGTAAAGGATAATGGTGAGCGTCGCAGTCCTTGGAAATTCCTTGATTTCGCCGCTGAAGAATTTTTACCATCCAATCCGTTGGATTTTAAGGAGGAGATGAAGACCGATACATTCAGTGTACCGGGTGAGCTCAGATTATTCTACGAGTCGGGCCGTTCGGTCTTGAACAGGGAGGATAGCATCAATAAGGCCGAGATTGCAAAGTTTACAGATACTTATGAGGAACTTATATTGTTTAACCCCAGCAACAGCCTCGATAAGATAAAGATAACAGGACAATCATCGCCTGAGGGTGGATATGCGCTCAATGAGAATTTGGCTCGTAGTCGTGCATTGGATGCAAGAAATGTAATCCGTTCGGTAGCCAAACAAGGTAATTTTGAGAAAGATGTTTACAGGGTTGCACCTTGGGATTCGGTTGTAAGTCTTTTGAGAGCCGATGGCAGGGACGATATTGCCGATAATATGCAGAGTATCATTGAACAGAACCCTGGAAAAACCTTGGCCGATGCCATTAACAAGCAGGGAGCAGTTATTCGACGACAGAGTTATTATGCCGACCTTAAACCCTATCTTGCCCAATTGCGTACAGTATTCTATGAATATAAGATTAAGCAATTTGGTGATATGCCCGCAGATATGATTATAGACAAATATAATAAAGGCGGCATTGATAGCGTAGGCGATTTTAAACGTGGAGAATTTTGGGTTCTTATGGAAGAACTCCGTAAGAACAACACAAACATCGATGAGCGAATGAGAATTGCAGAGTTAGCCTATGAAAAGACACGAAAAGATACAGCTCATTGGGCATACGCTGCTATACAGTTGGCGGCCTGCAATATCGCCAAGGGTAGGTACGACCTAACAATTCTTGACGAATTCCTTAAGATGGATCGCTTGAAACCAACAACTAAGGATACATTTAAAATATATCCGGGTGGACAATACGAGGAGAGTACACCAATTTCAAAGAATCTGAACATTGCCACCTTGTTCAAAAAGGATGTTGGTAACACATATCGAGGAGAATTTAAATTTTATGTACCGCGGAGCGATTCCTTGGTGAGAAAATTTGTTATTAGTGAGCTTGATTACAATAAGTTAGTAAGCGGTTGGAAAAACGCTGATAAAATAGATACAATCCCTACGATTGATACTCTTAAGGGACGATTGAAGTTTGTACAGGATGATTTCGATAATAGTCAATATGAATTGTACTATGTTTATCAGAAACCCGACACAAGAGTAGATTATAAAGCCGGAGGATACGACCTTAATAATAAGGTATTACGAGACGAGGATACCAATTATATCCTAGAATATGTAAACCAGCCCGAGGTTGCAGCCAATCAGTTGGTTATGACACTAAAGAGCCCTGATTCGTATTGGTCGAACTATTTACACGAACTTCAGGCTATTGCCAATTCGGGTGGAAAAAGATTCGAGACACTGGTTGCCCTTGCAAGTTGTTACAACGAACGTTACACCGAGGAGCAACGTAAGGTTGTAGAGCTGACCTCAATTAAGAATAAAGTGGTTATTAACCTTCATGCTGATAATCCTAACGACAGAAACTCAAAGGAACTTAATGTAGCTTATGAAGCATCAAAACTCCTGCCCGATACTTGTGCCGAGGCGAATTATTTGCGCAGTATAATATACAACAGAAAAGAGTATGTAAAAACACCGGAACAGATTGAAGAAAGCGTTAATTTTCTTGATTCAGCTTCGTACTTTCTTGCCAAGTCTTTCTTAGAAGATACAAAAATGATTTTTACATCAAGCAATGATTACGACCTGCTGAATGTAAATGATTATGACATAGTCGATGGAGCGCTGATAAAATGGGAAAGAATGCAAATGCAGATGATGGATTCGACCGCAAACAGAACTCTTGACGAATTGGCGTTCTTGAATTATAAAGAATTTGTCGATAATGCAGTGAGCAATACTGATGCAGCTCGTTTGGCTATCTACAAAGCAATAATGCTTGATGCTGATTATTACGATATATTGTGTGTCAAGATGAAGTGCACTCAAAAGAAAGCAAGTAAGAACCCTAATAATGAGCGGCTATTTGCAAGAATGAAAGATATAAAACATTCGTATGATGAGATTAGAAATTGTCTCTATGCAGGCAAGCCTGTCAACAATGCAATCTACGAGCAAGCCTTGAGAGAGGTTGAGAATTTGAAAAGGAATTTTAAATAAGAAACTCATATAATCGCAAAGATTAAAATTATATATGAAGAATCTGAATACGTTTATTAGGTGTGTTGTGCTTTTTAGCTGTGTGGTATTGGTAACACCATTCAGCAAGGCATACTGCTCTACGTCATTGAGTGGGGCAAGCTATGCCGCAAGCGACACAACAAAATCGGTTAAGAAAGTCTTTAAAGCCAGCGATTATGGCCATAATGTACTTGATATGCTTCAGCAGGGTCGTTATCGCCACGGTGATGCTGTTCCTTATTCAAACAGAGGCTTATTGTCGCATTTATATGTAGGCACTTCATTTGGCATTGACCAGTTGGCAACTCGCAACGATTACCAATATAATCCTGCCTTTATGTGGGGAATTACAATTGGTAAGGAGCTTAATAAGACAAATGCGCTCAGTTTGAGCTTCCTCTATGGTAAAAGTGAGAGTGAAATTACCTATAGCTACTTCTACAGATATGCTGTACAGTTGAATCACTACTTTAATTTCTCAAGATATTATCTTGGTTATAATCCTAAACGTCTGTTCGAGATTTCGTCTATGATTGGTGCCGGATACCAGTTTGGCGAGTTGCACGGACGTAACGAGGCGGCTCCTTATTTTTCATTTGGTGTAAAGGGTGATGTGCGTTTGGGTAACAATGTTACTCTTGCCATTGAGCCTTATGTGAATGTAGGTGGAGAGGGATATAATGCAGCCGAGAAGGGATATTGGTACTCGAAGTACAATATTTCATACGGTGCACGTGCAGCGGTTAACTATACATTCAGCAATGAGTTGGATGCCGAGACCGAGGAATTCCCATTCTCGCGCAACTATTTCTTTGTTACAACCGGATTTCAGAGCCTCAAGAGCAATATTGATTTTATGAGGACACTTGCTCCTACTGTGGCTTTCGGTTACGGACATTGGCTATCGCCTCGTGTTGCATTGCAACTCACAGCAGGATGGTCGGCCGGTGGATATAAAAAATATCCGGCATATTTGACCGATGGTAATTTGTCATATACCCGTTATACAAAGTCGCAGTATCTCTTCGGTCGCGCCGAGGCTGTATTTAATGTATTCTCACTCTTGAACGACGAGAAGTATATGAGAGGCTTTGCACTCGATGTTATGGGAGGCTACGAGTTTGGTAAATTGTGGAAATATAATACATCGTATAAGGATCAATATACCGATACATACGGTGGTATAACAGCTGCATTGCGTGCAAAATATTATCATCGCGAAGGTAAGGCGTTGTATATTGAGCCACGAGTAACATTGGCAACATACGGAAAAAAAGGTAGCGGACACAATTCTCCTATTGATTATCACAGACTTGATACAAGGTTTGCATTGGCACTCGGTATGGAGTATGGCAATCTTTCGGTTGATGGTTTGGGACGCGATAAGGCCGAGGATGATTTTGATGACAAGACATCTGTTTTTGTCTCAATGGGACCTAACTATGTCTTTAATCGTGAGACATATAGCGGCACAATGAATCTCAATGGCTCATTTGGTATAGGTCTTGAGTATCAGCCGTTCAAATTGTTTGGTGTACGTGCGATGTTCGACTACTCGGTATATGGCTTTAACTCGTTGCACAGTTATAGAAGTGTAGTTGATGGAGTTACTGCAACAAGAAAAGGTGTTTGGAATAGGAATTATAATATAGTCAGTGGTATTCTTGATGCCAAAATCGACCTTACCAATTTGATGTATGGTTATAACAGCAACCGTAGATGGAATAGTGCTTTGTATCTTGGTGCAGTGCTGAGCCGTTACGATAAGATAAGCGGTGAGCACGTTGATGGTCCTAAACCTGTATCAAATATAGATTTTGATAAGAAGCGTCCTTTGAAGAATTTTCTTGGTGGACACGTGGCATTAAACACCTCGTATAACTTTGGAAACAATTGGGCTCTGTTTGGTGAGTTGGATATGCGCATCTATGATAATGAGTTTATGACCGATATCACTATTGATTACAACCCCATTCGTACTTTGGCTTTCCGCGTAGGTACAAGCTATACGCTTGATGCAAGCGAGGCTTTGCTTGCCGATGATAAGGATATACCTTTTGCTCCTGATTATTTCTTTATCTCGGGAGGTTTACAGAGCCTGTATGCTAAGATGGATTTCAAGAATACATTGGGCCCGGCACTTACTATGGGTTATGGCCATTGGTTCTCGAAATATTTCGGCTATCAGATATCGGGTGGTTGGTCGTCCGGCGCCGAGCGTCTTTTGTTATTCAAGAAACTGCCTAAAACGCAGTTTGTATTTGCTCGTGCCGAGTTGATGATGAATGTTCTCAGAGTATTGAACGAGAATACCGGCCGTGGATTCTCGGTTGCAGCTCTTGCCGGAGGTGAGTTTGGTAAATTGTGGCGATACAGAAACACTCTTGAAGATCAGACCATAGCAGGCTATGGTGGTTTTACAGGCGGCCTACGCTTCAAGTACCATTCGAGCGAGGGTAAGAACCTCTTTATTGAGCCTCGATTGACATACGCGCATTTTGATGATGAAGAGTATTCAGGTACTGAGCACTATCGTCAGTTGGTTACGCGCTTCACTCTATCGGCTGGTATGGAATTTGGTTCGCCCTACAATTGTGGCGCTGCTTCTAAGGTTAAGGCCGAGGATAATTTTGAACCATCGCTCTCGGTTATGGCAATGGCCGGCCCGTCGTATATGTTTAATCGTGAAACATACGATAAGGAGTTGAATATGGACTATTCAATGGCTTTTGGAGTTGAGTACCAACCCTTTAAATTGATTGGTTTCCGTGCGATGCTTGATTATGCAAAATTTGGATTCACAAGAAGACAGGCTTTCTATTATAAACAAGAGGGTGTCGGTAAAACTGCTAAGGGGCTTGTTGATAAGGACTATACTTATTTAAGCGGTATCTTAGATGTTAAGTTGGATATGAGCAACCTGCTTTATGGTGTTGATCGCGAGCGTCGTTGGAACACCGCAATTTATGCAGGTCCCATTATCAGTAAGTGTCAAGGTCTGAGTGCCGGATTGCATAGCGGCGAGATGAAGCCCGAGTATGAGTATCTGAGAATTTATAAGAATAAGCCCGTTACAAATATTGGCCTGCACACTGCATTCAATGCAAAATATGCGTTAGACAGTGATAAAAAGTGGAATGTATTCGGTGAGGCCGACTTGCGCTTGCACAGCAATAAATTCATTTATGAAGCTGCTGTTGACTACAACCCGGTACGTGTGATGAATTTCCGTTTCGGAGTTTCGTACAACATAAAGTAACGGTAGTTTGAATCATAGGCTTTTATTGGAATAATTTTAATAGAAATAAGAACTGTTTCTAAGATAATAAATATGAAAAAGATAAATATAGTTGCATCATTAGCAGTAGCGTTCTTTTGTTCTTCGGCAGTGTGGGCAACCACTCTGTCGGGTATAAAGTATCATTCTTCTGAAATAACACTTCCCGAAGATACTGCAACCGTTGGAATTTCCATTACAACAGAGGTAGTTACCGAAGGGGTTAAAGCAGTTTCCGATTCTCTGAATGCGGCAATGCAACCCGAGAAGAGATTGTTTACCGAGGGCAATGATACAGTATCGACAACAGCTAAAAAAAATGGAACGGTAACAGGTTTTGTGGGTGATTCAAAAGAAGGGGTCGCAGTCAATGCTTCGGTGCAGTTATACTCGTTGCCCGACTCGCTTCTCAAGGGCGGAAAATCGGTTGACGAGAATGGAAAATATACATTTAATGTTCCCGCAGGTGAATATTATTTGCTTGTATCGTTCCAAGGAGAAAAAAAGACTACAAAGAAGTTTACCGTTAAAGAAGGAAAGACCGAGAAAATTAAGGATATAGAATTTGCTTCAAAAGAATTACAAGAAACTTTGATACTTTCTTCAAGAACTTATCCTGTTAATCTTTCTTTGACTGTGTGCGATTTGGCTAAATTGCCATTGACTAATGCAATGTTGAAAATTTATATGTTGCCCGAAGGCTTTAATTCAACAGCCGAATTTAACACCGATGCACTAACCTTGGATACAGTGCTTTATAGTAACCTTGATGGAAAATTCATTGTTAATGGCCTTCCCGGCGAGAATTATCTTTTGCGTCCATATTATCTCGATGAGCAACTCGACGATATTATCATAAGGCCGATTAAGGAAGAGGCTCACGAAGATACAATAATCTTTAATACCGTAAAGCATCTCAAACAGACTGAGAATTTGAGTGTTAAGACACGCGATGCATTCATCTCGTTGTACAAGAAACACGTGGGACATAGTCGAAATGCCAAGGTTTACAGCGAGGTATATGACTATTGGAAACGAGCTTTCTGTGGAAATAGCGACAGATACTTAATGTTATATCTGGATGGTATTTCTATTATAAATGCTACAATCAGCTATGATATGGAGCAGAAATGTTACGATAGAATTGAGCAGTTGGGTGAGGAACTTATGGAGGTATTTGAACTGGCCATTGTGAATATGGATAGTTTGAATAAGCAGTTGAAAGAGGGTTCCGATACTTTGACAGTTGCAAGGTTACGTGCACAACAATTAGAGTAT
This sequence comes from uncultured Bacteroidaceae bacterium, assembly GCA_964470845.1. Taxonomy (GTDB): domain Bacteria; phylum Bacteroidota; class Bacteroidia; order Bacteroidales; family Bacteroidaceae; genus HGM04593. The sequence continues at coordinate 9,704 of CAYYEL010000071.1, forward strand.
TATTACGAAAATTGGAAAAGAAAAAAACTTATAGACTCGCCCAATTCCAACTTAGGACTAAATGCGTTCTTTTCAGATAGCTTGCTAAATATTATGTCTTATAATATGTTGCGCCCTATCCTTAAGTCTAATGAACTTGATGCAGAGTTGCGAGATTATCATTATATTGCGTATGTGCTTAATTATAAGCGAGCAGATGAGATAAATAGATATAATGGGAATAAAAAATTAGCTCGTGAATTTTTTACCGACGATTTCAATGTGTTGGAAGCAAAGACACAGGCAAAGTTCGAGAGCCTTGATTCAATAGAAAAAAACGATGAAGAATATAAAGAATTTGTTATTTCAAGAATTAGAGAATCTCGTTTCCAATTTACAGATGACATAGGTGAGTTGGTTGCCCTCTATAAACAAGCGTTAGATGAAAACAAGCCGGAACTTGTAAATTGTAAAAATAAAACGGATGTTGTAAATAAAATTTTAGATGATGATAAGATTATAAAAGACCAAGCTCCAAAATCGGCCAAAGAACTTCATTTAAAGGCTATACAATTTGCAATTGATAGTATATATAAGGAAAAATCTCCAAGAGAGCTTTATTATGGAAGGCTTAATTTGTGTATTCAGTTTGCACAGGATGCTAATACGGATATTACTAAAAAGAAAGAATATTTAAGTTCGGTAGAGGGTGATATACTTTTACTTTTGCGTAGAGCAAAAGCTTATGAATTATCAGCTGTTGAGAAAGCATTGCTCTATCTTCAATACTCAGAATATGAGAGTGAGATGGCTGTAATTGAACCGGACAAAGACCACATTGCTAAATCCGAGGCTTATATGGGTTATGCTGAAAAGTATGGTTACCCCGTTAATTCAATTGAAAATGCAATAAATAGATATAATTCCTATAAACATAGGTTAACAGGTAATAAAGATAAAGAACAAGTGCAAATCGCAAGTTATCTTTGTATAAGCCTATCAGATGCTATAGATAAGTTAATCGAGTGGAACGGAAACGTAGAACGTCAGTATCAATATAGAAATAAAGATAAAATAGATGAGTTGCAAGGTGCTATTTTTGAAGTTATGCAAACTGGAACTGATGGAGGATATAAGTATATACCTGACAAAGAACACTGTTTTATGCTGGGACTTAATGCCAATTTTAAGGACAAGCGTAAAGTTTATGTTAAAGGTAGTAATAATCAATTGTCTCATATTTACCTTCCTGTGTCATCAGATGAATATGGAGACTTTAAAACTAGACTTATTGCATACTAATACTTGAGTTGTATATTTGAGTTATCAATTATAAATAATATCCCACAGAGAAAATTCTGTGGGATATTATATGTTATAATTACATACTGTCAAGATAGAAGTGCAACAAAATTCCCTCCTTGCTCACGACTTTG
>CAYYEL010000072.1:0-10808 GCA_964470845.1 uncultured Bacteroidaceae bacterium
GCTGTTGCCCCTATGCTCGGATTCTTGGGTACAGTAACCGGAATGGTGCAGGCCTTCTGGCAAATGGCCAATGCCGGTAATAATATCGACGTATCGTTGCTCTCGGGTGGTATTTACGAGGCAATGGTAACAACCGTCGGTGGTCTTATCGTGGGTATTGTGGCAATCTTTGCATATAATTTCCTTGTTATACGCGTAGATAAAGTACAGAACGACCTTGAAAATGGCATAATCTCGTTTATGGAGATTGTTCACGAGAAGAAAGAAAATATTTAAAAAAGCACCATTTCAACGCTGTTTTATGATTAAGAGAAAGACAAGGGCAATAGATACATTCTCAATGTCGTCGATGACCGACATTATCTTTCTGTTGTTGATTTTCTTTATGATAACATCGACAATGGTTACACCCAATGCCATTAAGGTGTTGCTGCCACAGGGCAACCAGCAGACGTCGGCAAAGCCTTTGGCAAGAATAATCATCGACAAGGAACTTAACTACTATTCGGCATTCGGAAACGAGGACGAGATGCCCATTCTCCCCGAAGATATTGCAACCTTTTTGCTCGATTGTGCCGCAAAAGAGCCACAAATGTATGTTGCACTATATGCCGACGAGACAGTGCCTTACCGCGAAATTGTAAAGGTACTTAATATTGCAAACGAGAATAAATTCAAGATGGTGCTTGCAACGCGCCGTCCCGACAGAAAATAATGGAGAAACCTACAAAGGAACAATTATACGGTGCAGTCGGAACAATACTGTTTCACATTGTGGTGGCTGTAATAATGCTGTTGCTGGTGATGACACGTCCGCCACAGCAAGAGGAGGCCGGTGTGCCTGTGGTAATGGGCAATACAACAGCCTCGGCAGGCGACCGCTACCAATATACCGAGGTTACGGCAGCACCGCGTCCTTCTGAGGCAACAACAGTCCCCAAACCCTCGCAAAGTGCCGAAGAGCCGCTTATAACACAAGAGGATGAGCCCTCGGCGCAATTGCCGACGGCCGAAAAGCCCAAGGACGAGTCCAAGCAAGAGCAGCAGTCGCAACCGACCACAGCCGAGTTACAGGCCAAGGAAGCCGAGAGACTGCGTCAAGAGGCCGAGCGCCTCGCTCGCGAGGCAGAAGCCAAAATCGCAGGTGCTTTTGGCAAAGGCTCGACAATGAACAATACAGGCGAGAGCAACGAGGGACAAGGCAACGAAGGCTCGCCCGATGGCAATGATACACAGGGCATTAAAACAGGCGTCGGAGGGTTCGGCACGTGGGACTTGAACGGCCGTACAATAGGACAAGGAGGTCTGCCCCGTCCCGAATATAATGTGCAGGACGAGGGTCGTGTGGTTGTTACAATAACCGTAAACCCCGAGGGCCGCGTAATAAAAACCGATATAAACAGTAGGACAAATACCACTAATCCGGCGCTACGTCAGGCGGCGTTGAGGGCAGCGTCGCAAGCACTGTTCAACCGCATAGACGGCCTAAACAATCAGATGGGTACAATAACCTACTATTTCCAACTGAAATAATAGAGTGTAAGAGGCTGTTTTATAAATATAAAATGCCGAAACAGCAGGCTTGAATAAGAAACTTATCCCAGAAATTCAAACAGTTGTTAAAACAGCATCTAAATATTAAAAACAGAGAAACTTATGAATAAAATATATCTTTTCTTGGCCGATGGCTTCGAGACAGTTGAGGCACTTGCTCCGGTGGATGTAATACGCCGCGCAGGGCTTACACTGACGACAGTTTCTATAATGGGCAGGCGCGAGGTGCGCTCGGCTCAAGGTGTTACAGTGCTTGCTGATGCTCTTATAGAGGATTGTGCTTTTGCCGATGCGGCAGCACTCATTCTGCCCGGAGGAGGCGAGGGTACAGAGAACCTCTCGGCCTCGGAGCCTCTGCGTGCTCTGTTGTTACGTATGAGTAGCGAGGGTAAGCTCATTGCTGCAATCTGTGCCGCACCGATGGTGCTTGGTCGCATAGGGCTGCTCGCCGGTCGCAAAGCCACCTGTTACCCCGGTTGCGAGGCCGACCTTGCCGACAGCTACACAGCAGCGGCAATAGAGAAAGATGGAAATATTATAACCGCTTGCGGTCCCGGTGTCTCATTCGATTTTGGCTTTGCCATTGTCGAGCACTTTTGTGGCCCGCAGATGGTGGCTACCCTACGTTCACAAATGCAATTTGACAGATGAAAAGGTATCTGATAGTAGTTGCAGGCGGAAAAGGCCAGCGTATGGGTGGCGCACTGCCCAAACAGTTTCAACTATTGGGCTCTCGTCCTGTTATTATGGTTACGCTTGAACGTCTGTATGCCATAGATAATACAATCAAAATTATTTTAGTGCTTCCTCTCGAACACACCGCCTTGTGGGACGAGTTGTGCATAAAATATGATTTTAAAGTACCTGTTACGGTTACAGTAGGTGGAAATACACGTTTCCACTCGGTGCAGAATGGTTTATCGCTAATAGAGGATGTGGAGGATGCGCTCGTTGGTGTGCACGATGCTGTGCGCCCCTTTGTCTCGCAAAAAGTACTCGACGAGGCTTTCCGCGAGGCGTGGATAAACGGCGCTGTCATTCCAATGATAGACATTCAGGACAGCCTCAGGCAGATTATCGGAGGCGAGGGAGCGAGCGTCGCTGTTCCGCGCGACCGTTACCGTCTTGTGCAGACGCCTCAGGTGTTTCGCCTATCTTTGCTCAGACGTGCCTATTCGCAGCGTTACGTCGAGGCATTTACCGATGATGCTTCGGTGGTCGAGGCTATGGGTCAGCGCGTCTATGCCGTCGAGGGCAACCGTGAAAATATAAAATTAACCACCCCGTTCGATATGTTGGTGGCGCAGACAATACTTGAATGCTCGACCTTGCAGCAAGAAACATAAAATATCTTCAAGGTGTCGGACAACAGCGAGCCGCACTGCTCGACAGGGAGCTTAAAATACACTCTCTGTACGACCTGCTGTACTATTTCCCTTATAAATACATCGACCGCAGCCGCATTTTCACCGTTGCCGAGCTCACCGGTTCTATGCCCCACGTTCAGTTGTGTGGCGAGATTCGCAGTTTCGAAGAGCTTGGCGAGGGTGCTTCGCGCCGCATTGTTGCCCATTTTACCGATGGAACGGGATTTGTTGACCTTGTTTGGTTCCGTGGGCTCAAATATCTGAAAAATCGTTTCAAATTAGGCGAGAAGTATGTAGTCTTTGGAAAACCGTCGATGTTTAACGGGCGTGTAAACATAGCCCACCCCGATGTTGATTCGGCCGAGACACTCACGCTCACTTCAATGGGTCTGCAACCCTATTATAACACAACCGAGAAGATGAAGCGCTCGGGGCTCAATTCGCAGGCGATGGCCAAGCTGGTGAATAACCTGTTTGCCCTTACGGGCAGTGTCGTTGTGCCCGAAACGCTTCCGCAATCTATAATAACACGCCACCATCTTATGCCTCTTGCCGAGGCGTTGCGTGCCATCCATCAGCCACGAAATACCAAAGAGTTGCGCGACGCCGAGTATCGACTTAAATTTGACGAGCTTTTCTACATACAATTGAGCATACTGCATTATGCCAAAGACCGTATGCAGAAGTACGTAGGACATAAATTTGCACGTGTGGGCGAGATGTTCAACCGCTTTTATAGCGAGTGTCTGCCTTTTGAACTTACCGAGGCGCAGAAACGTGTAGTTAAAGAGATACGCCGCGACGTTGGTGGCAATCATCAGATGAACCGTCTGTTACAGGGCGACGTTGGCAGCGGAAAAACCCTTGTTGCCTTGCTCTCGATGCTGCTAGCCAAGGATAACAACTATCAAGCCTGTCTGATGGCGCCCACCGAGATTCTTGCCGAGCAGCACTGTTCGACGCTCAAACGTATGCTTGCCCCGCTACCGGTGAGGGTCGAGCTTCTTACTGGCAGCACAAAACAGAAAGAGCGTCGCCCTATTCTCGATGGCCTTGCCGATGGCAGTGTCGATATTCTTGTGAGTACGCACGCTGTGCTTGAGGATAAAGTACAATTCTTTAACCTCGGGCTCGTGGTTATTGACGAGCAGCACCGCTTCGGTGTTGTTCAAAGGGCCAAAATGTGGGCCAAGAATAATATCCCGCCACACATTTTAGTGATGACTGCAACCCCCATCCCTCGCACCCTTGCAATGACACTGTACGGCGACCTTGAGGTCTCGGTCATCGACCAGCTGCCCCCGGGACGCAAGCCCATTACCACGCGCCACATATTCCGCAACCACACCGACGAGATGTACTCTTTTATCCGCCGTCAGATTCAGGAGGGACGGCAGGCCTACGTTGTCTATCCGCTCATAAGCGAGAGCGAGAAACTCGACCTTAAAAATCTTGAGGATGGCTATCGGCAACTGTGTAACGTCTTCTGCGACTATCGTTTAAGCCGACTGCACGGCAAGATGAAGCCCCAAGAAAAAGAGGACGAGATGCGTCGCTTCGCCTCGGGCGAGACACAGATACTTGTATCGACAACGGTTATTGAGGTGGGAGTGGATGTACCCAACGCCACTGTGATGGTTATAGAAAATGCCGAGCGCTTCGGCCTCTCGCAGCTGCATCAGCTGCGTGGGCGTGTGGGTCGAGGCGGCAACCAATCCTACTGTCTGCTTGTTACCGACTATAAACTCTCCGAGGAGACGCGTAAGCGTATGGAGATTATGACAACCAGCAACGATGGCTTTGTCATTGCCGAGGCCGACCTTAAACTACGCGGCCCGGGAGATATTGAGGGTACTAAACAGAGTGGAATCGCATTCGACCTTAAAATTGCGAGCCTCGCCCGCGACGAGCAACTGTTGCAGTATGTTCGTGATATTGCCCGCGAGATTATTGAGGCCGACCCTTATTGTGATAATCCCCAATATGCCGTCGTATGGGAACAACTACGCACAATTAAGCGGAACAATAATTGGAATTGGGGCGCAATCTCTTAGGAAACAGTTTAATTCCTAAAAACTTATGTTGTGAGCGTCTGTGTATTTTTTCTATAAAAGAATTAACTCTATAAATTTAAACAGCTTCTAATAGCAGACTATAATGTTGCAATAGTCTCCCCATCTATTCTTGAACAACGCAACAGTTAAATAATGTTAACACTGTGAAATAGTTATTTTGGTTAAATTTTTTTAATTATCATTGCAATTTCTTTGTCATAAAGTTAACGATTGTTTAACGCCGGCTTTTCTTGAATAACTTCTTTTTTGTATCTAAAATATGGATATACAGGGTGTTAGTTGCTTTATGGCCGAATTTCTCTGTTTTTTTACATCAATTCCTTTTTACTCCTTTTTGTTCCATTTTTTTTGCGAGTTTATATTTTGCTTTTTTGCAGTTTAAGCAGTCTGAGGCAATTTGATTTATGTTGTTGATATTGCTGTTGATAAAAAAGCTTAATGCGTTGTAAAATCTTTAGTTAAAATGTTTTTCAGTTTGCGAGAAATGTTGTAACTTTGCGCCGCAAAAGCAGATAGTGGCTTTAAATTTTATTTAAACTCTTGCTTTTAAATCGAATAGGAAATAATCAAAAAATAGTAATCGAATGAAGAAATTTTTATCTTTATTAGTTTTTGTGTTGTGCGTTGCATTGAATGCAAATGCACAGAATGGTACATTGAGTACAGGCCTCAAGTGGGAGGTAAACAATGGTGTTCTTACTATTAGTGGCAGTGGTGCAATTCCCGACTTCGTTTCGCCTACTTCGACTGCTTCGTCTAACAAGGCACCTTGGAGAAGTTATAGTGGCAATATTACTTCTGTTGTAATTGGTGAGGACGTAACCGCTGTTGGTGACTATGCTTTCTACGGCTTGCAGAAAGTAACGAAAGTTACAATCCCTTCGACAGTTGTAAGTTTAGGATGTTATTCGTTTCAAGCCTGTTCCAAACTTGTTGAGGTTCGTTGGAACGGAACTCAGTCTTTTAACATTACGTATCAAGGTGATATAAAAACTGGGACGAATTATACTTTGAAGAAAAGAGTTTTTGTTGGTCTTACAGCCTCTAACATAATGTTGTATTGTCAGCCTAGTGCTAATACCTCGCAGTGGAGTGACTATGGAGTACAAATTACTGTTTTTGGTGGCGATGAAAGTTTGCAACTTAATTGGACACTTTGCAATGGCGAGTTAAGTATCAGTGGTACCGGTAATTCGGCATTCTCTTACTTCGATGAGTGGGATGATTATCGCGCTGATATTACAAGTGTTGCGCTCGACGGTGTTGCAGCCGATGTCGATGAGTCGGGTAACTATGTGTTGTCGAACGACGGCAAGACACTCTATTTCTCTTGCTCGAACGGCGACGCTGTAACAATCCCCGAAGGTATTGAGGTAATTTCGGCTAAGGCGTTTTATAATCTTGCTATTAACTCTTTGGTGATAGCATCTACCGTAACTGAGATTGGTGACTTAGCTTTCTATGGTGGTGAATCCCTTCTAAGTGTAGAGGCGCTTCCGGTGTGGGCTCCCTCTCTTGGTGATGATGTTTTTGATGAATTTCCTAAAATAAATGATGCAGGAACGCTTCTGATTAGTACTGTTACATCTGTGTCTAAATCAAGCTACGATTCTTGGGGAAATTATTTCTATAACGTGGTAACAGAATCTGCGACTTCTGGTTCTTTCGATAACAAAGCCGGAGAAACTGTAAGTTGGGCGTATGACAAAAGTAATAAGACATTGAGGGTTGAGGGTGCCGATATTGATGAATTTACTCTTGATGCAACTCCTTGGGATAATTGGTTGGACTATGCTGTAAAGATAGTTATCGGCGATAAAGTAGCGAGCATTGGCGCAAATGCATTCTATGGCGCAGCAGCTACGGCTGTTGAAATTGGCTCAGATGTAACTGAAATTAAGGACTTGGCTTTTGCTGCCTTGCAGAATGGAGAATTTACTTTTGCCAATAATGTAAAAATGGAGGATGGCGCCATCGAGGAGAGCAGTGCAACCTTGAACCTTGTTATTGAAGAGGTAGAGCGTAACGAAGATGGTTACATATATTACTCGGCAGACGACCTTATGACAGATAATACAAATACATATAATAATGTAACATTGAAGCGTAAATTCACAAAAAATGAGTCGGGTGTTATTATCCTTCCCTTTGATTATGATGTTAACCCCGACAATGATAATTTTAAATTTTACAGCCTCGATGATTACGACGCCGAGAATGCAATTCTTCAGTTTGTCGAGGTTGTAAAACTTAAGGCTAACACTCCTTACCTGTGGCGTAACTTCGGTAGCACAGAAAACGAGATTACCGCTTCTAATGTAGAGCTTGATGCGACAGCAATGAACGGTGATCTTACATCGGTACTTGAAGGCGCAAACTGGAAGATGCACGGTACTTATAAGGTGAAGAAGCAGGTTGCCACAGGATACGATGAAGGTGATACTGAGAATCCTGAGTCGGATTTGTGGATTTATAATAAAGAGGGTGGTTTCGATAATTACTATGACTTCTGCTATGTCGATCCCTATCGTGCCTATTTCACAGGTCCCAGTTTTAAAAGTGTAACAGACCCGGCAAATTTGGCAGCAGCTTTGCGCTCAATAGGTATCGAGTATGTCGATATTGACGGAACTACATCTATAGAGAATGTAACCATTGATAATAATGGAGGTGTTACTCCCTCGTCGAGCAATGGTGCTTACTACGACCTCAGCGGCCGCCGCGTCGAGAATCCCACCCGTGGAATTTATATTGTGAACGGTAAAAAGGTTCTTGTAAAGTAAAAAAACGAACCGACGCGTAATGCAAGTGCAGATGATTTCTAAATCTTATGCCTTGTACGAAGAAGGAAAAACAAATTTATTCGGTTAAGTAATAGAATTTATAAATATAATTAAGGTGTGCTTGTCTTTTAAATATTAAAGGACAGGTAACCTTAAAACCGGTGTACAAGTTTTTTCTTGTTACCTTATTAGATGTTAAATAAAAAAGAAATCAAATAATTATGAAGAAGATATATCAAGCACCCGAGATTCTTGAGACTACAATTGTTGTTGAGAGTATTGTTGCCGGCTCAGGAGGCCAAGGAACCCTGAATACCGATAATCAGGTAAGTGGAGGCTCCGGCGGTGGTGGTCGTGCCGGTAAAGAGCAGAATACCGGTGGTTGGGATAACATTTGGGGCAATTGATTATGTGCGTATTCTATGAGGGGGTTGCTCGCATAGAATCGCTTAAAATCAAAGATAGTACAGTGATTGTCAAAGGATTGACGTTGCTGTAATTACTATAATTGTCATAACTGAGACGATAAAGTAAAGCAGAATAATTGTCGAGGTACAAACACCCCTCCTTGCAGATAGGAGATAATTTGCTTCTCGGCCAAGGATTGAATTTTGCACCCCGAAACCATTTTAAGAGGAATTTGTTCTTTTTCGACTGTTCCTGACAGCTCAAAATAAAAAGAATTTACAATGCTGAAATATTTATATTTATCATTGATGTTGCTGTTTTGCGCTCCAACCTTTGCACTGACACCGCAAAGCGGGGACGAGAAAACAGATACAGCATCTACTGTCAAATTTGCCGATCGCATAAGTATCCACACTAATACTTTAGGGTGGCTGTTGATGACACCTAATATTGGTGTCGAGTACGACCTTGTACATAGCAAGCACAAGAAAGTGTCGCTCCTTTTGTCGGGAAAAATTAACGGGCAAACTAATCAGGACTTGCCCTCTCGCTATGTGTATAATATCGCAGGAGCAAGAGCCGAATTACGTTGGTATTTCCGTACTCGCAAAATTGATGACTTAGGTGAATATCCCGAGAATAGAATAAAAAATGGTGAGTATACCGATTTTCTTGGTTCTTGGGAGAAAGAGCGCGTAAGCAGCACGACCGGCTTCTTTAATAAACTATGGAATAGTCGTGGACTTGTAACTGCCAAGCAGAACCCGCGACGTCATAGGGCCTACTATGTCGGCCCTTATGCTGCGTATGATAAATTCAGCATAAAACTTACCGATACAGGTTATCAAGGCACTGCAATGGGAGTGGGTCTTTCGTTCGGCTATACAGCACCTTTATATGTCTATAATAACGGTAACGCCATCGACTTTGAGGTGGGTGTCGGTGTGGGTGCTGCTATATTCGATTACGACGAGTATGGTTATAATAGCGAGGATAAGTGTTACACAGCCGGTGCTTCGGGCGAGACTAAGATACTCCCGATGCTCTCGGACGTGCGTCTCTCGCTTGTTTATCGTTTCGATCCCATTCAGAATCAGGCCTATGAGGTTAATTACGATAAGCTCGTGAAAGAGCGTCATATGTACAACCTAAGAAAGAAGTATCTTGCCGATATGGATACTTTGGTGTTGTCCGACTCTATAAAAGATGTATATAGAAAGTATAATGAATCTGTCTATGCCTATAATAAGATGATTGCTGGGTATAATCGTCAAATTTTAAAACATGAGAATGCCGATTCGGCCGACCTTCTGATGGAGAAGGCTCCATTGTTCGATTATGTAAAAGTACCTGAGAAGATTCTTAATTTGGGCTCTAAGAAGATGCTTGCAAATGAGGATATATCCTCGGTCGAGGATCTCAATATAAGTTTCCTCAACAAACTGTCGCGCGATTTTAAGGAGATTGGTGAGTTGCAAGCAATATATCAAACTCCGGTAACTTCGGTAGATACACTTATACTAAACTTTTATCGTTCCTCTTTCTCTCCTGATGATACTCTGAAATTAGAAGAAATTTCATATTACGAGTATATTCTCAGACTAATACCTGAGGTAAACAAACAGGCGATTATGAGGCATAATGAGACTATCTTTGTTCCCGAGAAAGCAGGATCAACAACTATTGATGATACATTAAGATTGTCCCAAATATCCGGATTGGCCCCACAAAAACTTGTTAAGAATACAGATTATTTCCTCTTGGAGACCCCTCTTAGTTTCTCATTGTCTTCAAAAAACGATGAAATTGAAACCGACAACTGGGGTAAAGCTGCCTTTATTGAGAGCAAATATGGAATACCGGTAAAACTTGAACTTATAAGCAAAGAGGAAAGGTTACAAAGGGCTAAATTAGCCAAGCAAGATGCTAAGGCGGCCAAGGAAAAGGCCAAACAGGATGCTAAGGCTGCCAAGGAGAAAGCCAAGCAGGATGCTAAGGCAGCCAAGGAGCAGGCCAAGCAAGATGCTAAGGCAGCCAAAGAGCAGGCAGAGGCTGCTGCAAGCGAGGCTGTAGATACAACAACAGACGAGGCCGCGCAAAAAGTTGAAGAAAAGGCTGAGGAGGTAACCGAAGCTGTCGGCGAAGCAACAGAGGAAGCTACACAGGCCGTAGAGGAGACTATGACAAAGGAGCAGGCTAAGGCTGCAAAAGCACTTAAAAAACAGCAAGAAAAAGAGGCTAAAGCAAAAGCAAAAGCCGAGGAGAAAGCTCGCAAAGAACAGGCCAAGGCCGAGAAAGAGCTGAAAAAACAGCAAGAGAAAGCTGCCAAAGAGCAGGCCAAAGCCGAGGAAAAAGCTCGCAAAGAGCAAGAGAAATTGGAAAAAGAGCAAAGCAAAAGCAGCGATGCCGATAATAGTAAAAACGAAAATAGCGACGAGGAGTAATTATGAGAAAGAATTTTAACAAGATTGCAATAGCTACCATCGCCACACTTTCGTTTGTAGCGTGTACCGAGGTTGACATCTGCACAAGTGAGTTACATCCGCACCTCGCAACAGTTGAAATGAATTACGACTGGAACGGGGCAACAATGAACGACTCGATGATTGTTATGCCCTATC
>CAYYEL010000073.1:0-10566 GCA_964470845.1 uncultured Bacteroidaceae bacterium
GTGCTTTTACAAATTTATTTCGTAATGTTGCACTTGCTGGTTGACTCTGCACTTGGAATATCTTGACCTTGCATTAACAATTTATCGCGCTTTGTTTTGCTTATTTGGTTTGTTTTGTATAGATGTTCGATAAGTGTTTTGTATTCTTTTGCTTTTTCCTCGCCGTATTTTGATTGTATGTAGTCGTAAGCTGTCTTGCTTCCTTTTTCGATGTTTATATGCATAGCTTCAAGTGTCTTGTTCGAGTATGAGTCGTCGAAAAGACGTGCTTGGGGAATAATGTGCTCGACATTGAATCTTTGACTAAAGAGCTCTTCTTGTGGTATGCACGTGTTTGAATAGAGGGTTTTGTAGCCGTTGTTTTTTAACTCTGTGTATAGTTTGTATTTTATAATATCGTTTCGGCCGGGATTCTTTATGTTGAATTCTCGGCGCAGGGTGTCTTTTATCTCTTCGTGTTCTTTATTTGCTTTGTTTATGGCATTGGTCGCCTCTTCGCGTTCTTTGGCGCTGCTTTTAAGCTCGCGGGCTAATTCTATACGTATTTCGTCGGGTTTACCATATTCTTCTGTTACGGCATTGACGACGTTTATCATTTGGTTTAAAATTTTCTCGACTACAGGGTTGCGCAGGCTGTTGTGTGGCATCTGTTCGAGTGTCTCTTTGTATGTTTTGTTTTTTAGCTCGTCGCTTGTTTGGGAGTGTGAATGGTTGTATCCGGCGTATGTGCAGGCTACATCGTATTTGTTGCCTTCTTTAAGGTGGGGGAGTATTTTTCCTATTGCTTTGCTGCTTAGGCTGCTGTAATCTTGGTCGAATGTGATATTGGCCAATAGGCTTGCGCACTCCTCGTTCATATTTGTGATTGTACAGATTTTCTTTATCAGGCTCTCGTTGCCGCTCTTGGATTTATCGTCGGTGTAGGAATAGAGCAGATGCCATAGTTTGAACATTGGTTCTTGTTCTATACTTTTGGCCGCAGAGTCAAAGTGCAGATAGTCGCTTTTTATATTGTGTTCTTTGAAACATCTGTTAATTGTGCAGTAAATTTCTTCGCAGCTCATCTTGGAGAATTTGTGTTCGTTGTATCCAAGCGCTGTTATTATTGAGCTACAAGCGTCGAGTAGTTTTGACAAGGTTCTGTTGCCCTCAATTTCTTTGTAGTTGAGGTCGAGTTGACGGTGGTTATTGTATAGCAGTTTAAGTATTTCGTTTTTCTTTAGTTTTTCGTGTACGTTGAGTTCTTTAAATAGTTGCTCTTTTTCTTCGAGGCTGAGTGGGAATTTTTCGCCTGTTTCGATGTTCTCGACGATAAGGTTGTTAAGAGTTTGCCATATTTTAAATTCTTGGAACAAGGGCGAGGATTTTGGACACACTCGGCGGCCGACTGTCTTTGTTTTTCTTGTTCCATTTATCTCTATTGTTATTTCTTTACGCTCAAATTGGCAGATGGAGATTAGGCTTTTCTGGCTTTTTAGGTTACGTTGGTAAAATATTATAATGTCGCGTATTTCGTGTTTCAACCCGGGTGTCAGCTCTTTGTGGAATGTTGCTTGCTTTTCCCAAATACGCTCAAATTCATCGAGGTAATCTTGACGATAATATACTGTGTTCTTTAGGCTTGCGTTGGGATTTCCGTCGAGCTGTTTCATTAGCATTTGACCTATGGTCATATGCTCGAAATATAGCTTTTTGCTTCTATCGCCTATTGCACCAAGATAGTTGCTTCCGTTGTTTATTTGGTTGTTTAATTCGGTTAGGGTATAAGCAACAATCTCAATCGGTAGTTGTTTTTTTACAGCCTCGCTTCGCCAATAATAGGCCCGTTTTTTTCTGTCGGCTTCTTTGTTCTCGGCTACTGTTATCTTGTATTTGTTTAATATGGCATATGTTGTTTTGTTGTTTTTGTCGTGAATTTCGTTGTATAGTGTATCTGTCAGAATATGTGGATAAAAGGTTCTTTGTGTTGAGTATATTTTGTCAAATTCGGACTGTAAATCGGATTTGTAAAATTCGGGAATATATTTTTTATTTAATTCGAGACGTTGATACACATATTCTCCCGGAGTTATATTTTTATCGTATAACTCTTTGGCAATGCTTATGCTGTCGATAATGCATCCCTCGTCGTTGTTTCGTGCTTTTCTATTGCTTTTATATCCTCGTTTTTTGTTTATCATCAATAGCACACGGGCAAATTCTGCGAGTGTAATTTTCTCGGTAGCAGCTTTTGCACGCAAACGGTAGGTTTCGAATGTTGTACGATTGCCACTCTCGCACAGGATTGTTGCGTCGTTTATAATACTATTTTCTTTGAGGCATTCTATAAGGTTGTTTCTTCTTAGTTTGTAGCGTTGAAGATTCCGGCGCATACTACGTTTGAGTGTGCGTTCACTATTTGTGGTAATACTTTTTCCTTTTTCAAAGTCCTGCTGTTCGTTATCGGAAAATGGGGTTACTCGTACTCCTGTTCTTATTATAGAAGAATTCTCGTCATTATTTTCTGCTTCATTTACAAGTGCCCAGCCTATGCTGCTCACTCCTAAGTCGAGACCTAATATCTTTTTCATATGATGACGTTTTTTATTTGTTTCTTTTACAACTTTATATTGGGTAAAGTCGGTGTGTACTGTTTATGGCAAATATACAAACAAACGAGCGAGAAACACAAAGTTTACTTTAGCGTTTTTTTTAAGCGAGTGCAGAATATATTTTCAGTTTAGAGCAAATATGCAAAATTCTATCATTATATTTGTCTATGTGGAAATTTTACGTATATTTGCAGATACAAATTTGAGCAAATCACAATAAGGATTATTCCGTTGTGAAAACACCTAAAGCGGGGCTTCGGCTTCGCTTTATTTTTATGCCTTTCGACCGACAATCGACCGCCTACTATATTGTAAATATAACACCCGCTGCAAGCATCCTGAATGGTGTTACTTGCAGCGGGTGTTTGTACTGTACAACGAATTACGAAACAATCGAAAATGAATCAGTCGATGTAGTTGTTTATTCCAAAGTCTTTGCCGCTTTGTCGTGTCAACATCTCGGGTGGAAACACTTTTTCTCTATCGGGCTCGATGTTGCTGTTAAGTGTGTCGGTGAGTGTTTTTATTACCGCCAGATATCTACTATCAAACATCCACACAAAACATTCGATGCTTAGTAAAAAAATATTTTCGGCTTTTATGTGGTGGGCAATATTTTTATCGCTCATTGTGTAGAATCTGTTTATGTCGCAGTTGTAACCATACTCGTCGGACATTTTTTGTGAAATATCACTGTATATTCTATCGAACAGTGGTTGGTCGTTTATTATTTTGCGGCCGTTGGGACTGTGGTTGCTGAAGTGTATTTGTGTAGGGCACGAACGTGAGTTTTTTGCACCCATAATTGGGATGACCCAACTGCCGGGTTGTGCAAGCGAGTCGATGTCCTTGAGGAATTTAATCAGTGTGGGGTGTTTTTCGCCACTGTTAATGTTGTAAAATGATGTGTGGCTGTTGGGGATGGGTTCTATCTCTTTTGATACATAGTTGAAGCCGCCTATTTTTGCTATATGATAGGCCAGCCATCCTACGACCGGCTCGCGCTGTCCCGAGGTGTTTACAATTGTTATCTTGGAGTCTCGGTTGATTAAGCATCCATAATCGGTGTTCTTCTTATAATTTATTATTACTATTCTGTCGTGTGGACGGTCAACAGTGTTTATTGCATTAGCCAAATTATACAGGTGCATACAATGTGATGCTTTTACTGCTTCTATTACGCTGTTCTCGGAAATGAATTTTTGTGTTATTATGCTGCTTATGGGCTTGTATCGAGGGATACTGTATAGTTGGGTGTATTGATGGTCTTTCTCGAATCGGAATGTGTGTATAATGTTGTTTATATTCTCTTCTTGTTCTTTCTCTTTTTTGTCTTCTTCCATTACCTCGGTGAATCCCGAGCCTATTAGTCCGGCTGGTACTGCAAAGATTGCAATTCCAAGCACGCCTATAATACATCCGATAAAATGTCCAACGTTTGTGATTGGTGGATGATTCTCGGCAATTGCAACGGGGTCGCCGATATATTGCGAAAATGCCCATAGAATTGACTTCCAACAGTTATCATAGACATCGGGCTGAACCTCGTGTTCGACAAAGAAAAGTATAAAGGAGAGTATCAGTGTTATTATGATTATGAATTGTATGGAGACCACCATTTCGTTGCGCTTCGAGTTTATGGCGCGTTTTAATATACCGAAGGCTTTCATATATCGGAATATGCGCAGAAGGCGGGCAATGCGCAGTACTTTGAGCATACTGTAAGGGAACTGTACAAACAGGCTCATATAAAAGGGGAGTATTGACATAAGGTCGATGAACCCGTAGAAACTGAAACAGTAGCGTATGCGTCCCCGGAAGCCGCGGTAACGCTTGTCGTTTGCATCGGCACACCAGATGCGCAGCATTATCTCTATGCTGAACAGCCCTATAGTGGTGTAGTCGATTATGTGCAGGAGTGCTCCGTAGTGTTCGACAAGGCCCGGGTAGGTTGATAAAAATACCTCTATTGTCGATATTAGTATGAGGAATATTATTATGTAGTCGATAAAATTGTACCACTGCGAGGTGCGCAGATTATCATCGAATACACGTGAGAGGGCTATTTTAAATCTTTCGATTTTGCTCATTTCTTTGTGTGTTGTTTGTGTTTATTGTTTAAAAGTGGTATCTCTATCGTCCGCAGAGGCGTCTAAAATCGCAGAATGTGCAACGTTCCTCTTTGTCGGTGGCAGTAAAGGGGTGCTCATCGTCAAATATTTTTGCAAGGGTATTGTGCAGATGTTCTTTAAATTCGTCGCACAGTGGGGCTGTGTCGTGGAGTGGCTTGCCTCCCATTTTTACTATATAGTCGCTGCGCTTGCTTGCATCCTTGCGGTGTATGTATATGAGTGAGGGGGATGCTTTTTGGGCTTTTTTGCTCTCAATTGCCGCAACGCAGTAGAGTAGTGTTTGGAATATGTATCCGCTGTTTTTTCCTTCGTGGGCAAATACTTGTGCAAGGTTGTTTATTCTCTCTTCTTTACCTCCTGTCTTGTAATCGATTATTTCGAGTGTGTCGGCTTTGCGATCCATACGGTCGATACGTCCGCCTATGCACAATTGTATATTGCCACGCGTTGTTGTTACTGTATAGTCGAAGAATATGTCCTGTTCGCTGCCTACATATTCAAATGGGGTGTGCGAAATGTCCATTTTTACAAGGCGTTTCAATAGGCGGTGAATTATCTCGCGGTTCATATATTGCTCGCCGTCGTAAATGGGCTTTTTGTCGCTCTTGAAAAACTCTTCGTTGAATGCTTTATCGACAAAGGGGTACAGGTGAGCGTCTTTTTCGATGTATGGCAATAGGTCGTTGCGCTCTATTATGCCATTGCTCTTGCTCGTAATGTGGGCATAGAACAACTCGGCGGCTTTGTGGAATATCAGTCCAAAGTCGTTCCCTTGTATGCTTACTGATGGTTGCTCTACTTTTTTTAGTTGCATCACATAGCGGTAGTAGAATCTTAATGGGCAGTCGAGGTAGCTGTTTATGGCGCTTGGCGATAAGGGGCGTCCGCTTCCGTTACTGTTGTCGTATATCTTATACAGACGTTCGATTATCTGTTTGCTTTTTTCTACTTTCGATGGGTGCAATGCTTCGGTCTTTTGCAGCGCGTCGAGCGATATTTTCCGGCCGCAGTGTCCATCGGCCATAAGCTGGAGTATGTAGCGCGAGCATCCGCCTCGTCCCGAGCCCTCGCTCGACGAGTTATATACAATCGTAATATTTTGTGCTCGTTGCAACAGACGGTAAAAGTTGTAAGCGTATATTGAGTCGCGGTGCTCGCTTAGTGTAAGCCCGAATGCGCGTCTGAGGTTGTAGGGGATGAATGAGCTCTCGCTGCTTGCCTTGGGCAGATTACCCTCGTTGGCCGATAAGAAGATTATATTCTTAAAGTCGAGGTTTCTTGTTTCGAGCAGTCCCATTACCTGCATTCCAACAACGGGCTCGCCGTGGAAGGGAATTGTTGCGCCTGCGAGCAGGCGTAGCAGCAGGCTGCCCAATGTGCTTTTCTGTATGTTCAAAAGACCGCTGCCGAGTACATCGACCATACGCTGTGTCTGCGTAAATACTTTTAATTGTGCCTCAAGGAAGAGCTCGTTGTATATGTCGGCCTCGTCTCTTTTCTTGTTCTCTTCTCCATCGCGTGCAACAGGGCGATGGGGGGCGCTGTTTTGTGCTATTTGGTGTATAATGTGTCCGAGCGACAGCATCCATCGTGTGTTGTCGTCGTGCAGGGTGAAGATACTTTGCAATAGCTCGTCCCCGACAAATGTTTCAAGTGGTGGAAATAGTACACGCTTTTCGCTTATTTCTTGTGCTATTGATTTTGCCTTGGGGCAGTTTTTTCTTATGTATGGATGGTTCAGAATTGTGCACACTGTTTCTAATGTGAATGCGTTGTGCTCCTTGTCGTAGCCTTGTGTCTGTAATTTTATCAGGTGTTTCGTAAGGTCGAAAATGGGGGTGTGCGATACAGGAAAGCCCATTGTTATGTTGCGCTCCTGTATGTTGTCGGGGATAATGTGATAGACGCTCTCCAATTTACTCTCGTCGCATAGAATAAGGGCGGTCTCGACCTCTTTCCCTATGGTCGCTTGCTCTTTTATCCACTCCGAGGCGTATCGCATTTGAATGCTGTCTGTTGTTGCCGATACGATATTTATCTTTTTGTTGCCGATGTTTGTAAAGTGCGAGGCGTCGAGGGCATTAGGGAAAAGTTTAAGGTTGCGACGCATAAAACGTCCGGCCTCGTGTCTGTCGTCGTCGATGTAACTTGTGTCGTAGTCCCAATAAAAAAGTGCTTTTTGACATTTATCTATTGTTTCGAATAGTTTGCTCTCGACGCGGTTCAGTGCGTTGAAGCCCACGAATATGTATTTTCTGTGGGGTAGGGACAGTGTCGCTCCTTGCTCTATAATATCGCGGTACATCATCCCCTCATAGGCTATTCCCTCGCTGCGCAGTTGTTCTTTGAATGTGGTGTAAATGTCGCCCATAACCTGCCACACGTGCAGAAAGCGGCTCTTGAGCTCGCTCTTTTCTTGTGGTTTGAAGTTGGTGAAGAATTGTTCTATTGCAAGGCGTTGTTCGGCATCGAGTGCGTCGCTTGCGTTGCCTATACTGCGCAACTCGTTAAGGTTGCCGAAAAGCCGCCTTGTGTCGGCAAGATTTTTGTCAATATCATCAAAATCTTTTATCATAAGCTCGCCCCAATGGTAGAAACTGTCAATAGTTTCGTTGCTGTGCGTGTGTCGTATATACTCGATGTAAAGCTTGCTCACAAGCAGAATGGGGTCGCCTATAATTGCGCTGCTGCACTGTTCGAACAGTTCGCTTATGGTTATGTATGTGGGGCTCCACATTGGACGTCCGTTTATGTTCATCAGATACTCGTTGAAGAATAGTCCTGCACGCTTGTTCGGAAAGACTATTGCGATGTCGTCGAGCCTGCCATCGAAGCGCCTGTATAGGTCGTGGGCAACGAGTTGTAAGAATGGTGTGTTATTGTGTGTCATTTCTTCTACTTATTTTACCGGTACAATACTGTTTTTATAGACGTACCACAGATAACCTTTTACGTTGCGGTAGCCCATAAGTGCAAGGTTGCGCATATACATTTGCACTTGTGTTATGTGTGCGGGCATCTCTTTTCCAAATTTAAAATCCACAACAATTGCTTGGTCGCCATTTATCATTACCCGGTCGGGGCGACACACTTTCTGTGTGCCATCGCGATAGAGTATGCTGCACTCGTTAATGACGGTGTATGTGCCATCGAACCACGATGCCGCTGTGGGATTGTTGAGCGCTCGTTGCAGTAACTTTTTTATGCTTTCTTTGTCGCTGTCGGTGGTTATTATGCCTTCTAACTGTTTCTTGGAAAGCTCTTTGTCGAGCTCTTCTCCTGTTATAAGGTGCGACATTATCTCGTGCAGAAGCTCGCCTTTGTCCATATAATCGGTTTCTTCGATGCTGCTGTTGTCGGTGGCAAGGAAGCGTGCAAGATTATTAGACTGACGCGATGTCAGACGATTGTCGTAACTGACGAATGGTTGCAACTGTTGTTGGCTCGATTGTGTAAATGGATTCTCCTGTTTTTTGTTATTATTTGTTGTGCTTGTGGTATCTTCTCTTTTGCTGCTTACAATTGCTCCGTATGTCAATTGTTGCTTCTCGCTGTTGTAAACAGACTGCTCAATCCACTCTCCGTTCATAAGCGATGCAAGCAGATGCCCCGTGTCGCCGGCTTTTGCTTTTGCTTCGGAAAATACTATAAGGTTGGCTTTTGCACGTGTGAATGCAACATATAGAATATTTAAATTATCGACCAACTTAAAGAGTACCTCGTTGTTGTAGGCATCGGCATATATTGATTGTAACATATCACCCGAATAGTTTATGGGCAGAAGGTCGAGCTTGTTGAATGGTGCTTTTTGTGGGTGGCACCACAGAATGTCGCCGCGGGTTTTTATTATGGGCCAGCTTGCGTATGGGATAATCACTGTGTGAAATTCAAGCCCTTTTGACTTGTGGATGGTTACAATTCTTACGCTCTCGCTCTCGCCCGAGGGGATATTTTTCTCGCTCAGTTCATTGTCCCACGCTTCGATAAAATCGCTTAGATTGCAGCTGTTTGTTTGCAGATATTCGTTTGTGCGGTCGAGGAACGAGTATATATAGGCCTCCTCGCCTTTAATTCCGCTAAGCTCAAAAAGTACCAACAGTTGTTCTATCAATTCGTATATCGGGCGTTGGGCAAGCTGTTCTCTTTTTTCTATGAATGTTGCGGGCAGCAGTGTGTCGTATCTGCCGTTAAGCTCGAAGAGTGTTTCATTGTCAATAGCCCTCTTCTTTACTATTTTGTTATATAGTGTTACAAGCTCTAAACAATTTATGCGGTCGTGGGGTACAAGTACGTTGCGCATTGCGGCAATAAGTGTGCGCAGTGCAAGCGACGATGATAATTTATAGGCGCTCTCCGAAACAATACTGTACATTGGAAGCTCGCGGTTAAAGGCCTCGACAATGGATTCAATTACCGAGTGTGTGCGCACCAATATTGTAATATCGGCGGGGCGCACTCCTTTTTCTTCTATCAGCGTGCGCAGTGTCTCTATGAGTTCTTTGTTTACCGCATCGGTAAGTTCTTCTTTATTTGCTCCCTCGATGAGGCGAAGTTCGGCATAGCCACAATCCTCTTTATAGGGCGATAATTGCTGCTCGACGTCGCTATAAGCCTTTGTGAGGTCGTCGATGCGTCCTCCCAATTGCTCGTGATACGTTGTTGCAACCATATTGGCCGCTTGTTTAAACAATGCATTGTTGAACCTAACAATATTGTGCATACTGCGATAATTCGTAGTGTGGCGCTCCATCATACGTTCGGTAAGATAGTCGCCTGTTTCAATATGTTTAAACTCACTGTTCATATTGTTCAGAATGTTCCAGTCGCTGTTACGCCAACGGTATATAGCCTGCTTTACGTCGCCTACAATAAGGTTGAATCCGCCGCGCGACATTACCTCCTCAAGCAGTACTTTGAAACATACCCATTGCAGTCGGGATGTATCCTGAAACTCGTCAATGAAAATGTGGTTAATCTCTGTTCCTATCTTTTCAAATATAAATGACGTGTCGTTGTCTATCATACGGCTCAGAAGATAGGTTGTCTGGGCCAGCAGGAAGCGATTTTCGCGGTTATTCTCCTCGCGCAGTGTATCGGCAATGCTATTGAGCAGTCGCAGCTGGTGGAAGCGTGCCAACGAAAGGCGTGCGCTTGTGAATCGTTCATTCTCGTTCTCGTATAGCGTTTGAGCCTCGGCAAGCAGCATCGCAATCTCTTGACATTTTTCGGGAACGAGTTTCTTTGATATTTTACCGGGGCTCTCTTTGTAACTGCTCATACGTGTACCAAGCTCGATGAGATTGCCTTTTTGCAGTTTTGTGAAAAATCCCCAAGCGCCGTTCTCTTTATAGGCAAAATCCTCGGCTGTAAGCCCATTCTCGCTTGCAATGGCAAAGAAACGCTCGGCAATGCTCTTTACCTTGTCTTTTATTTCTTGTTCAATGGCTGTGAGTGTTTTTCGGTACTCAGTCAGCAACAAACCGTTATTCTCGTAAATCTGTTGGCGCAGATTGTCGCCCTTTTGCTGATACTCCTCTTTTAATATATTTTTAGAAAAATCCTTAATTGCATGGCGCACGTTCCACCCTTTGTCATTTTCGAGATACTCTTCGATGTACTCAACAAGCCACGCAGTCTCTTGGCTTGTGGGGGTGAGACGTTTTATGAGCAGGTCAACGGTGTTGGATAGAAGCTCGTCGTCCTCAATAAGAATTTCGAGGTCGCCGCTTAACTCGAGTTCCTTGGCAAGCCCTCGCAGAATACTCTGGAAGAATGCGTCAATTGTCTGTATGCGGAAATGCCCATAATCGTGCAACAACAGATGTAGTGCCTCGTGGGCGCGT
>CAYYEL010000074.1:0-10529 GCA_964470845.1 uncultured Bacteroidaceae bacterium
ATCACAAATGTCCGATGCACTCGTCGAAAAGACGATAGTAAACATCTCCATCAGCGGACACGAGGAGAATTTCGTTGCAACAGGCGAGGTAACAGTGTTCGACGGATTCCTGCACGTCTATCGCGAATCGACCGACGACGAGAGCAACCCCGACACAGCCATCCTGCCCGCAGTGAGCAAGGGCGAGACACTCGTCCCCATAGAAATAACAGCCACCGAGCGTTTCACACAACACCCGCCGCGATACACCGAAGCAAGCCTCGTGCGTAAGCTCGAAGAGCTCGGCATCGGCCGTCCCTCGACCTATGCGCCCACAATAAGCACAATACAACAGCGCGAATATGTCGAGAAGGGAAACAAGACCGGCAGCACACGCACATTCGACATTCTCACCCTGAAAGGCAGCAAAATAAGCACCAAGCACGGGAAAGAGACAGTCGGAGCCGAAAAACAGAAACTGATGCCCACCGACATAGGCATTGTAGTAAACGATTTTCTCTTGAAATATTTCCCCGAGATTATGGACTACAATTTCACCGCCACCGTCGAGAAAGATTTTGACGAAATTGCCGACGGTAAAAAAGAGTGGGTGGGCCCCATCAAGGAATTCTACGCCGACTTTGAACCGCAGATAAACGGAATCCTACAAACAAAGACCGAGCACAAGGTGGGCGAACGCATATTGGGCAACGACCCCGCAAGCGGCAAGCCTGTATCGGTAAAAATAGGACGTTTCGGCCCCATAGTACAGATTGGTTCGGCAAGCGACGAAGAGAAGCCACGATTCGCCCAGATGAAACCCGGACAGACACTCGAAACAATAACACTGACCGAGGCGCTCGACCTCTTCGGACTGCCACGCACGCTGGGCGAATATGACGGCGAGACCGTAACCATAGGAGCAGGACGCTTCGGCCCATACATAAAAATAGGCAACACCTACATTTCACTGCCCAAGAGCCACGACCCAATGACAATAACCCTCGACGAGGCAGGTGAATTGATAGCCGAGAAGCGCAAGGCCGACGCCGAAAAGATTATAAAAACCTTCGACCAAGAGCCCGAGTTACAGGTGCTCAACGGACGCTTCGGCCCATATATATGCTACAAGAAAAGCAATTATAAACTACCCAAAGGCGTTGTCCCTGCCCGTCTGACATTGGACGAGTGTATGGAGATAATAAACAAGACCGACGAAGCAGGAAAGCCGGCAGCCAAAAGTCGTAAACGCTACACAAAGAAAAAAGAATGACACGCATAATACTCATAGGATATATGGGTGCAGGTAAGACCACACTCGGGCAAGCCCTTGCCGACGAGCTTAAACTGCAATTCATCGACCTCGACCTATATATCGAGGAGCGCTTCCGCAAGAGCATATCACAGATTTTTGCCGAGAAAGGCGAAGAGGGCTTCCGTCTTATTGAGCAACGTATGCTGCACGAGGTGGCCGAATTCGAGGATGTAATAATATCCACCGGTGGCGGCACCCCCTGCTTTTTCGACAATATCGACTATATGAACCGTCAAGGCACAACCGTCTATCTCGACGTCCCCCTTGAACGACTGTTCATAAGATTGAGTATAGCCCGCGTAAAACGCCCGCTGATAAAAGACAAAAGCGACGACGAGTTACACACATTCATCAAAGAACAGCTTGCCAAGCGCACACCCCATTACAGCAAGGCTGCACACACCTTTGTAGCCGACAAACTCGAAGACCGCAGCCAAATAGACTATTCGGTAAAGAAATTTATCGAAGAAATACCATTCGACAACAGCCTCAAGCACGGCACAATACCTTGAGAGACACACTATTTAATAACCGATTAAGATAACAGTCATATGAGAAAATGGCGCATTGAAGACTCGGAAGAGCTTTACAACATAAAAGGTTGGGGAGCCTCGTATTTCAGTATAAACGAAGAGGGCAACGTATCAGTTACCCCCAAAAAAGACGGAGTATCAGTCGATTTAAAGCAACTAATGGACGAGTTGCAACTGCGCGACGTTGCAGCCCCCGTACTTATTCGTTTCCCCGACATTCTCGACAACCGTATCGAAAAAATATCAGGCTGTTTTAAGATTGCATCCGAGGAGTACAACTACAAAGCCGAGAATTTCATCGTCTATCCCATAAAAGTAAATCAGATGCGCCCCGTTGTCGAGGAGATTATGAGCCACGGCAAAAAATACAATATCGGGCTCGAAGCAGGCTCAAAGCCCGAGCTTCACGCCGTAATTGCAATGAACGCCGATAGCAACTCCCTCATCATCTGCAACGGTTACAAGGACGACAGTTACATCGAGCTTGCCCTTCTCGCCCAAAAGATGGGCCGCCGCATATTCCTTGTGGTCGAGAAGCTCAACGAGCTTAAACGCATAGCCAAGATAGGCAAGCGCTTAGGTGTGCGCCCCAATATAGGCATACGCATAAAACTCGCCTCAGAGGGCAGCGGCAAATGGGAAGAGAGCGGCGGCGACGCAAGCAAATTCGGCCTCACATCGAGCGAGCTGCTCGAAGCCCTCGAAATACTCGAAAAATACGACATAAAAGATTGTCTCAAACTCATACACTTCCACATTGGCAGTCAAGTAACCCGCATACGCCACATAAAGACCGCCCTGCGCGAAGCCTCACAATTCTACGTACAACTGCGCAAACTCGGTTACGAGGTCGAATTTACCGATATTGGCGGTGGCCTCGGCGTCGATTACGACGGTACACGCTCGTCGAGCAGCGAGAGCAGCGTCAACTACTCGATACAAGAGTACGTCAACGACGCAGTCTTTACATTCGTCGATGCAGCCGACAAAAACAATATCCCCCACCCCAATATCATCACCGAGAGCGGTCGCTCGGTATCGGCCCATCACGCAGTGCTGGTATTCGAGGTATTAGAGACAGCCGCCCTGCCCCAGATGGACGAAGATTGGGAAGTGGCAGCCGGCGACCACGACCTAGCCAAAGAGCTCTACAAAATATGGTGCGAGCTCGACCAACGCACAATGCTCGAAGCACTGCACGACGCCCAACAAATACGCGAAGAAGCCCTTGAGCTATTCAGCCACGGCATTGTCGATTTAAAAACCCGCGCACAGATAGAGAGTATGTTCTGGAGCATTACACGCGAAATTCAGACATTGGCCAAGAGTATGAAGCACGTTCCCGACGACTTTCGCAAGCTGCCCAAGCTGTTGGCCGACAAATACTTCTGCAATTTCTCACTGTTCCAGAGCCTGCCCGACAGCTGGGGAATAGACCAATTCTTCCCCATAATGCCCATACACCGCCTCGACGAGCGCCCCGACCGCAGCTGCACCATACAAGATATGACCTGCGACAGCGACGGCAAAATTACCGACTTTATCAATTACAGCAGCAAAGCCGACACACTTAAAGTACACCGTGTAAAATCGAACGAATCGTACTATTTGGGAGTATTCCTTGTGGGTGCCTATCAAGAGATTCTTGGAGATATGCACAACCTCTTCGGCGACACTAATGCCGTCCACATAAGCGTCGATGACGACGGCTACAATATCGAGAAAATCATTGACGGCGAGACAATTGCCGATGTACTTGACTACGTTCAATACGACGCACGCAAGCTCGTCCGCACACTTGAGCGTTGGGTAACAAGCGCCGTGAAAGAGGGGCGCATCAGCCTCGACGAAGGTAAAGAATTTCTCTCGAACTACCGTTCGGGACTATACGGTTACACATATCTCGACTATTGATGAAAGAGAAAATAACAATAATAAAAGTAGGCGGCAAAATTGTCGAGGAACAAGAGAGCCTCGACAATCTCCTCGACCGTTTCGCAGCCATCGAGGGGCACAAAGTGCTTATACACGGCGGTGGACGTTCGGCCACACGCATAGCCGAGCAATTAGGCATCGAGAGCCGTATGATTAACGGCCGACGCATCACCGACGCCCGCACATTAGAGGTTGTAACAATGGTTTATGGCGGCCTTGTCAACAAAAACATAGTGGCAGGCCTGCAAGCACGTGGAATAAACGCCTTTGGCCTGACAGGTGCCGACTGCAACGTGCTTCACGCGCACAAACGTCCGGCAGGCGAAATAGATTGGGGTTTTGTGGGCGACGTTGACAGCGCCGACGGAGCAATGCTGTCCAAGCTCATAGGCGAGGGCATTGTGCCCATAATGGCGCCCCTTACGCACGACGGGAAAGGTCATCTGCTCAACACCAATGCCGACACAATAGCCTCGGAAACAGCAAAAGCCCTCGCCCCCTATTTCGACGTTACCCTCACCTACTGTTTCGAGCACCCGGGCGTAATGCGCAACCCCGACGATGCCACAAGCCTCATTCCTCTGATAGATAAAAACAGCTATCAACAACTCATTGCCGACGGTACTGTGAGCGGGGGGATGATACCCAAGATTGACAATGCCTTTGCAGCCCTTGCAGGAGGCGTCAGAAGGGTCATTATCACAAAAGCCGATGCAATAGACGAGCAGTCGGGCACACACATAATAGCATAATGCAAGAGGCTAAAAACAGATTTCTGCACCCACAATGGGGAACGATAATCATCACACGTAACGCACGCGCACGCCGAATAATTCTGCGTGCGCGTCGCGATGCAATATACATTACCCTGCCACCTCTTGCAACCAAGAAAGACCTCGAAAAAGCCCTTACCTTGCACGGCAGCAAACTCAAAGAGCAACAATCACAACTACCCGAAAAAAACATCAACCCCGACTTTTCAATACAAAACACAAATATCCGCCTTACTCTTCAACAGAGCGACACACACAGGCTGCGTCTCACCGGCCGCAGTGGCTTGTACACCATCCTCTACCCCCAAGCATTTAATTTCGACACCGAGGAGACACAACAAAAACTGCGCAACGCGATAAAAGCAGCCCTGCTGCACCGAGCCAAAGAGATACTCCCCACACGCCTTTCACTATTGGCCGCACAACACAATATGCACTACACCTGTTGCACCATACGCAGCAGCCACACACGCTGGGGCAGTTGCAGCAGCCGTGGCAGCATAAGCCTCAGTTGCTACCTAATGTTACTGCCGGGTGAGCTTATCGACTACGTACTGCGGCACGAGCTGTGCCACACAGTTGAGATGAATCACAGTCCCCGATTCTGGGCGTTGCTCGACAGACTGTGCGGGACATCGTCCCGAAAGCTCCGAGCCGAATTAAAAAACTACAACACCTTTTTCTAAGGACAAAAAAACTTTGGGGCAGACACCATTAAAAGCATCCACCCCAAAGTATCAGTAACACACTTACAATCAAGCATTATCGCCGACAAGAGTATCGGCACTCTCGCCTGCCCCGAGCCACGGCCTTGTAACCGCCGGCTGCAAACGATTGATAAGATAAACAAGCACTACAGCCGCTGCTGCCGACGCACCAAGAACAGCTACTTTCTCGCCCAAGGACATTACAGCCTCTTCCTCCTCGGCGCCCGTAATCATTGATATTGCCGCAAGCGAATTATTAAGCACGTGTCCTATTACCACAGGCATAAGACTGCGTGTGCGATAATATATCCAACCAAAAATCAATCCCAAGAAAAAGGCATAAAACACCTGAATAGGATTCATATGAATAATGCCGAATATAAGCGAGGCCACCACAATACCCACCGTGGGATTATATTTTCGCATCAGATAACCCTGAATAGCACCGCGGAAAAGCACCTCCTCCAAAATGGGCGCAAGCACCGCAATACTTATACAGCCCAAGATATTATTGGACACCTGCTCCATAGTCTCGGCAAGTTCGTCGGGCAATCCAAGCTCTTGAGCAAGAATATTGAACACAAACATCGAAGCAAAAACAAGCATAATACACAACAGCATAACCTTGCCACTAACCTGACGGAAAGGCTCTTTACCGAATGAAAAATAGCCCCAATAGATTAGATGCCACAGCATAACGGCTGCCGACAAGAACAATCCCAACGATACTGCCCACACACTATACTCCTGTGGTATTGCAGTCATCAACGCATCAGCATCCTCGGTCATCAAAGCATCAAGAGCAATAGCTCCGTTTGTAATACCATAAACCATTACAGCAACCATCGCCAATACCGAGAAAAGGCCCTGATACAGCATATAATAAAGCGGTAGCTTAATTACACGCCAAAAAACAGATAGTAAATCTTTCATAATCCTATAATTTTATTCTAAAAACAGTTACATATTACTCTTTACCCGCTCGACATCGGCCATTATCTGCATTTTAAGGTCGTCGAGCCCGGCGAAACGACGCTCGCCGCGCAAGCGGCGCACAAACTCCACCCTCACCGGCTCGCCATAAATATCCCCCTCGAAGCCAATAATAAACACCTCGATAGTGCGTCCGCTACCGCTTACGGTGGGCTTGCACCCTACATTCATCACCCCGCGAAAGCACAGATTGCGCACATATACCACACACTCATACACCCCGTCAAGAGGCAGCATTTGCAATGGCTCAAGGAGCGAGATATTAGCCGTCGGAAAGCCCAAGCGTCGCCCAAGAGCCTCGCCGTGCACCACACGTCCCTGTAACGAATAGTTACGCCCAAGCAGACGTGCAGCAGTCTCGACGTCGCCCGCAGCAAGAGAGCCGCGCACACGCGACGAGCTTATCTTTGCGCCATCGGGGCTGTAAGGATGCATCTGAATAACCTCGATGCCCATCTCCCTGCCATACTGCACATACCGTTCGATGCCCTCACCCGCCTGCGGACGTCCGAAGCGGTGGTCGTAGCCCACAGCAAGCATACGCACACACATTCTCTGCATAAGGACATCGTGCATAAACTCGCGTGCCGTGAGCGATGCCATTGCACGGTCGAACGGCAACAGCAGACAACGGTCGGCCCCGGCACGTTCAATAAGCGCGAGTTTCTCATCGGTCGAGCACAGCAGAAACGACGTCTCGCACCCCGAAAAGAGCAATCGCGGATGACGCGCAAACGTAACCACCGTGAGCGGAAGCCCCCTCTGCGCAGCAAGCTCGCGTGCCTCGGAAAGCATTGCAATGTGTCCACGATGCAACCCGTCGAACGAGCCTACAGTAACAGCCGTCGGCACGAACGGTAATTTATCAATATCGGTAAAAATCTCCATTGTTCATTCAATAGGCACACTGTTCCACAAAGCGTTGCGCTCCATAAGCACCGCCTCGATTCCCACACTGCGTGCCGCGTCGCAATTCTCCTCAAGGTCGTCGAAGAAGATGCAATCGCCCGCCTCAACTCCCTCACTCTTCAGTAGCGAGAGAAAAATCTCGGGCTCGGGTTTACGCATACGCATCTCGTACGAAAGATAAACAGCGTCGAAGAAGTCGCCCACAGCCACCCCCGTCGCCTGACGGAAAAGACGTTCGATGGCCTCCCAATGCCCCTCATTTGTATTACTGAGCATCACAATTCTGTGGCCTTTTTTGCGCAACTCATTCAAGCAAGCCAATTTATCGGACGAGAAAGTACCCAGCATCATATTCCATATATCGTGCAGACGCTCATAAAGCTCCTCGGACGGCAACGAGCGCACCCCCTCGGGCAACGCCGCAGCCATATAAGCATAAAAATCGGCAGTGGAAACATCGCCACGGTCGTAACGCAGTATCATATCATCCACAAGACAACGCTTCTCGCTAAGCAGCACAGCGTCCATCCCAAGCGCCAAAAGCGCACCGAAAGACCTCTCTATGTGAATATCCAGCAACACGCCTCCCAAGTCAAATATGAGCACTTTTTTATCCATTATATTTAAAAGTTATTTAAGAAACTTTTTTTACTTTCAATGTGCGAAGATACGCACAAAAGGGCAAATTTCACACTGCAAGGCATTAAAATTTCAAATAAATAAGCCACAGGCACGCGTGTAACCATTCAGGTCGAGCCAAAAATATTTACACAATTATGGTACTTTAAGAAAATTTGCGTATAATTGCAGCCTAAAAGTAAAGAAAAATGAACATACTGCAAATTGAAAACGTCAGCAAAAGTTTCGCCAACCACAAGGCGCTCGACGACGTATCGCTGACAATCCCGCAAGGCTCAATCTATGGTTTTTTAGGGCCTAACGGAGCCGGAAAAACCACACTGCTACGCATTATCAATCGTATCACCGCCCCCGACAGCGGACGTGTACTGTTCGACGGCCGCCCCATAAGCGCCGAGGACATCTACAACATAGGCTATATGCCCGAGGAACGCGGACTGTACAAAAAAATGAAGGTGGGCGAGCAGGCAATATTCTTTGCTCGTCTGAAAGGCCTCACACACAGCGAGGCAACCAAACGACTTAAAGAGTGGTTCGAGAAATTTCAAATCGGCGATTGGTGGAATCGCAGTGTCGATGAGCTATCCAAAGGAATGGCACAGAAAGTACAGTTTATCACCACAATTCTGCACAACCCCAAGCTACTCATTTTCGACGAGCCCTTCTCGGGCTTCGACCCCATAAATGCCAATCTGCTTAAAAGCGAAATTCTGGAGTTGCGCGACAAGGGCGCAACCATCATATTCTCGACACACAATATGTCGTCGGTCGAGGAGATATGCGACCACATTACCCTCATAAATAAGTCGAGAAACATACTCTCGGGCAATGTCAAGGAGATACGCCACCGCCATGGCGCAAACACCTTTGAGCTCGACTATCGCGGCGACGAGCAGGCACTGCTTGCCGCCATCGGCGACAAATGCGAGATTATGGACAGCACCCCATCGCTCACAAGCTACAACAGCATAAAAATACATATAGCCGACGATGCACAGGTGCGCAGCGTAATATCGGCCGCCAATGAGAGCGTCAATCTGCGTTCGTTCCGCGAGCTCATCCCCTCGATGAACGATATTTTCATCCGCGCCGTCAACGGAACATTATAATATATCTACCCCCTAAAATATAACCACCACAACAATGAACAGCAAAATAGGAATAATCATCGGCCGCGAGTTCAACGAACGCGTCCGCAAAAAATCATTCATAATCACCACCCTGCTCACCCCCCTGTTGATGATAGCCCTTATGGTTGCCCCCGCACTCATTATGAGCTACTCGGGCGGCGAGGCCAAACGTATAGCAGTGATTGACGAGAGCGGCATTATAGCCCCGGGACTGCAAAACAACGACGAGCTCACATTCGAGCACTTGGACATTCCCATCGAATCGGCACGCAAGCTGCCCATCGACGCCTACTTTGCCATCCTGCACATAGGGAACGACATTCTCAACAACCCCACGGCAGTGCGACTATATACAAACTCGCCCGGCGGTATAAGCACCGAGACAAACATCTGCTCGCAAATAGAGGCGGTAATCGAGGGCGAGAAACTGAAAATGTACAATATCGAAAATCTCCCGCAGATACTCGCACAGATTCAGACAAGAATATCGTTGCAATCGTTCAAGAACGACAGTGGCAGCGACAGCAGCGACGAGCAGGGCGACAAAGCCTCGTCCTCGATTGTAGCCACCGTAATTGCCTACGTACTGAGTTTTATGCTCTATATGTTCCTCATAATCTACGGAGCAATGGTAATGCAATCGGTTATTGAAGAGAAGAACAACCGTGTGCTCGAAGTGATGGTATCCTCGGTGCGTCCCTTCCAGATGATGCTCGGAAAGATTCTGGGCGTTGCCAGTGTAGCCGTCGTTCAGATACTCATCTGGCTGGTTATAATCTTTATTGCAGGATATTTTCTTGTGCCCACACTGCTGCCCGAAGAGATTTCGACAGCCCTTATAATGATGCAACAAGGCATCGAAGCAGGAGCAGTTGCCCCCAATGCCGATATTGACCTGCTGCAAGCCCTGCTGACACTCACCGACGTTGGCTACCTTATGAAAATATGCGCCACCTTGCTACTGTTTATGGTGGGCGGATTTTTACTCTACGCAGCAATGTTTGCGGCAACCGGCTCGGCAGTGGATAATCCGCAGGATGCACAACAGCTTCAGTTGCCCATTACCCTACCCATAATCCTGAGCCTTATAATTATGGTAACGGTTATAAACGACCCCACCTCAGAGATTGCCTTTTGGTGCTCTATGTTCCCCCTCACCTCGCCCATTGTTATGATGGCTCGTATCCCCTACGACATTCCCGCTTGGGAAATTATAGTATCGCTTCTGATACTGTATGCCACATTTGCCGTAACCGTGTGGGGCGCAGCAAAAATTTACCGCGTGGGCATACTTATGCACGGCAAAAAGCCCTCATTTAAAGAGTTGTGGCGCTGGATGCGATATAAATAACAGAAGCGTTTATTTCTCTTTGAAAAAGCCGTCTCACACATAGGCGATGAAACATCCACACAAAACTTTGTAGTTAAAAAACAGCTGTTTAAAGACTGAATATTAACCCCTCTTAATCCTTGAGCAGAAGAATTAAGAGGGGTTTAACATATTTTTTTAGGAAAAAATCGCAGAATTTGCAATTATCTTAGAATTAAACGGTTATTCGGATTGCATGGAAATTGGGTAACGAGATGGCAACCGTTCCTATTTCAGAGTCCTTTAT
>CAYYEL010000075.1:0-10503 GCA_964470845.1 uncultured Bacteroidaceae bacterium
GAGTGCTTTTACAAATTTATTTCGTAATGTTGCACTTGCTGGTTGACTCTGCACAATAGTCAAAGTTGTGCAAGCTAAGATAAAAATAAATAACTTTTTCATTTTATACATTTTTTATGTGTATATTTGCGGTAAACCGCGAAAATATACTGCACTTGCTTTGATAAATATTCAAGCCTAGCTTGATATTTATCGCTCGTTTGTAACTATACTTGTTTGATGAGTTTGTAATAGGATTTTATCCTCATTTACCTCAGTGCAGGCAAGCATCATTTAATAAAGTCTCACCTACAAAAATTGAACGGCATAAATCAAACGTTTTTATTCATAAGCTAATATTTTTTTTGCCAACTGTTCCCCTATTTATATCGGCTAATTTTACAAAAAGAAAGGCGTAGGAACTACATTTGTTACTCGTCCCACGCTTCGAGAGGCTCTCGCATTGCCCACTTTATCAAGAACGAGCAACTAAGAGACCCACGCCGAAATATATGCCATTAACAACTTATACCAATATAATATCGATACAAGCAGTAATGCACTTACTTCAAAAATAGGCATCCATCGTTGCATTGTTCTTCGACAAAGTTGAAATTTGCGAGATTCCGAAGCGCCAAGAACAAAGCGCAAATAAACGCTTTCTTTAAAAAAACACTCCATATGAGCCCAATTAAAAATCGGACTATACGTCGTGCCTTGCAAATATACAAATAAACGAACAAAAA
Organism: uncultured Bacteroidaceae bacterium; assembly: GCA_964470845.1. Lineage (GTDB taxonomy): Bacteria > Bacteroidota > Bacteroidia > Bacteroidales > Bacteroidaceae > HGM04593. Next base: position 726 of record CAYYEL010000075.1, read on the forward strand.
ACACGAAATTTATTTCGTGTTTTTACAGCGAGTGCAGAAAATATTCGCGCGCCAGCGCAAATTATAAACAAACGAGTAAAAAAAACACGAAAATATTTTAAAGTATTTCAAACCGCGCGCATAGAACAGACCAACAAACAACAGCAAAAGAAAGAGTTTAACGTAAATACAATAGCAAAAGATAGAGATAAAAAACGTCCGTTTACTTGCCTTTTCGGTTGGATTGTGTTATCTTCGCACGATAATATAAAATAATAGAGGTATAAACTCAAAAAAACAGATAAAGAAAATGAGCGACCAGCGTTATATGATGCGCGGAGTTTCGGCATCAAAAGAGGATGTACACAACGCAATCAAGAACATAGACAAAGGATTATATCCTAAGGCTTTCTGCAAAATAATACCCGATATTTTAGGCGGCGACCCCGACTATTGCAACATTATGCACGCCGATGGTGCAGGTACAAAATCGTCATTAGCCTATCTTTATTGGAAAGAGACAGGCGACCTTTCGGTGTGGAAAGGAATTGCACAAGATGCACTTATTATGAACATCGACGACCTTCTGTGCGTTGGTGCGACAGACAATATTCTTGTCTCATCGACAATAGGACGTAATAAACTGCTTGCTCCCGGCGAGGTAATCTCGGCAATAATAAACGGTACCGACGAGCTTTTGGCCGAGTTGCGCGAGATGGGCGTTGGTGTTTATGCAACGGGCGGCGAGACTGCCGACGTTGGCGACCTTGTACGCACAATTATTGTCGATAGCACCGTTACCTGTCGTATGAAACGATGCGACGTAATTGACAACGCCAACATTGCAGCGGGCGACGTAATTGTAGGTCTTGCATCATACGGACAAGCCACATACGAGAAAGAGTACAACGGTGGAATGGGCAGTAACGGACTGACCTCGGCGCGACACGACGTATTCGGCAAATATCTTGCCGAGAAATATCCCGAGAGCTTCGACGGAGGCGTCCCCGAGGAACTGGTCTATTCGGGTGGCCTCGGCCTCACCGACAAGGTCGAAGGCTCGCCTCTTGATGCAGGCAAGCTTGTACTATCGCCCACCCGCACATACGCCCCCATTGTAAAAAAACTGCTCGATGCACTGCGTCCCAACATCCACGGAATGGTACACTGCTCGGGTGGCGCACAGACAAAAGTTATGCACTTTGTCGAGAACAAACGCGTGATAAAAGACAATCTCTTCCCCATCCCGCCGCTCTTTAAGACTATCAAGGAGCAGAGCGGTACCGACTGGTCGGAGATGTACAAAGTATTCAATATGGGACATCGCCTTGAGGTCTATCTTGCACCCGAGCACGCCAACGAGGTAATTGAAATCAGCAAAAGTTTCGGTGTCGAGGCACAGATTGTAGGCCGTGTCGAGGAATGCGACCACAACGAGCTTATCATTCGCAGCGAGTATGGCGAATTCACCTACTAATTTCAAATTTATTTTACAAGAATGAAAAAAATACTGTTTTTCCTATGCTGTTGCCTTTGCATCTGCGCATTTGTATATATGTGCTATAAATCGTGGTTGGGAATAGAGTCGGGACGATACACATTCGACCTATTCACACAGGTGCTTGCAACATTCGGATGGGGATATATTACATACGGAGTTGTTACACGCGAATTTGCTTGGGCCGAGAAATTGTGCAAATAAGACTATGGCCGACAATAACAACATACTAAACAAGCTCAGCGACCTTGAGGCACGATTCCAAGAGGTAGCGCTGCTGATTACCGACCCCGCAGTGGTGGCCGATATGAAGCGCTACGTAAAACTAAACAAGGAGTACCGCGAGCTCGAACAAATAATGAACGCTCGCGAGCGTTACATATCACTGCTGCAATCGCAAAGCGAGGCCAAAGACCTGCTTGCCAACGAGAGCGACAACGAGTTGCGTGAGATGGCACGCGAAGAGCTCGACCACTGCTCGACGGCAATTCCCGCATTAGAAGAGGAGATTAAGCTACTGCTTATCCCGAGCGACCCACAGGACGACCGTAACGCAATCCTTGAGATTCGCGGCGGCACAGGCGGCGACGAAGCAGCAATCTTCGCAGGCGACCTTTATCGTATGTACACAAAATACTGCGAGAGCAAGGGATGGCGTATGGAGGTATCGAGCTTCACCGAAGGAACATCGGGCGGCTACAAAGAGATAATCTGCACCGTATCGGGCGAGAAAGTCTATGGAACACTGAAATACGAGTCGGGAGTCCACCGCGTACAACGCGTACCCGCAACCGAGACACAAGGCCGCGTACACACCTCGGCAGCCTCAGTGGCAGTACTCCCCGAGGCCGAGCCTTTTGACGTAGAAATTGCCGAGAGCGCCATAAAGTGGGACACCTTCCGTTCGAGCGGCGCCGGTGGCCAGAATGTAAACAAAGTAGAGTCGGGAGTACGTCTGCGCTACCCATGGTTGAATCCCGAAACAGGACAGACCGAAGAGATACTCATCGAGTGTACCGAGACACGCGACCAGCCCAAGAACAAAGAGCGTGCCCTTGCCCGTCTGCGCACCCTCATATACGACCGCGAACATCAGCGCTATGCCGATGACATTGCAAACAAGCGCAAGACAATGGTATCGACCGGCGACCGCTCGGCCAAGATACGCACCTACAACTACCCACAAGGACGCATCACCGACCATCGTATAAATTACACAATATACAACCTGCAAGCATTTGTAAACGGCGACATACAAGATTGCATCGACCATCTTATAGTAGCCGAAAATGCCGAACGTATGAAAGAGAATAACTTCTAAACAAAGAATAACCGATAAAAACATATACCACTATGAACAAGCAAGACTTAATAAAACAAATTAAAGAGAAACGCTCATTCCTGTGTGTAGGCCTCGACAGCGACATCAAAAAACTACCGGCCTGCGTACAAGGCAGCGACGACCCCGTCTTTGAGTTTAACAAAGCAATAATTGATGCAACCGCCCCCTACACAGTTGCCTATAAACCCAACCTTGCATTCTACGAAGCAACAGGAGTAAAAGGTTGGATAAGCCTCGAAAAAACCGTACAATATATAAAAGACAACTACCCCGAGATATTCATCATAGCCGACGCAAAACGTGGCGACATTGGCAACACCTCGGCACTATATGCACGTTCATTCTTCGAGGAGATGCAGGTACACGCCCTCACCGTAGCCCCCTATATGGGCGAGGACAGCGTATCACCCTTCCTATCATACGACGGTGCTTGGGTAATTGTGCTTGCCCTCACATCAAACCCCGGCTCACACGATTTCCAGCTCACTAAGGACGAGAATGGCGAGATGCTATTTGAGAAAGTATTACGCACCTCACAAAAATGGGGAAGCGACCAAAATATGATGTACGTAGTTGGTGCCACACAAGGAAAATCGTTCGAGAACGTCCGCAGCATAGTCCCCAACCATTTCCTATTAGTACCCGGTGTAGGCGCACAGGGCGGCTCATTGGAAGAGGTTTGTAAATATGGAATGAACGACGAGTGCGGCCTATTGGTTAATGCAAGCCGCGCAGTAATATTTGCCGATAGCAGCGAGGAGTATGCCAAAGTTGCTGGTCAAAAAGCACAAGCCTACCAACAACAAATGGAGGCCGAGCTCAAGAACAAAGGCATCATCTAAAAAAACCTTAAAAAACAAGCAATTGTGTCATAAAAGACCAAATGTTATAGTTTCACACGGTTTATAATATTAAAATACACAAAACAGCAACGCCATTTTGGCAAATAATGGTTATATTTGCCGTTAACAGCATAAATACAAACGGGCGTAACAGCATATACTAAAAACAAAAGATATGAAATTCACAGCAAAACAGATAGCCTCATTCGTCAATGGCGAGATTGTAGGCAACGAAAATGCCGAGGTATATACTTTTGCAAAGATAGAAGAAGGCATCCCGGGCGCACTCTCATTTTTGGCCAACCCCAAATATGCCGAATACATATACACGACACAATCGTCAATAGTATTGGTAAATAAAGACTTTATACCCGAAAAAGAGATTAGCGCAACACTGATAAAGGTAGATAATGCCTATGGTAGCCTTGCTAAGCTGATGACACTATACGAATCTATGAAGCCCAAGAAACAAGGCGTAAGTTCACTTGCATCAATTGCCCCTACCGCCAAAATTGGTAAGAATTGTTACATTGCACCCTTTGTCGTTATTGGCGAGGGCTGCGAGATTGGCAATGGCTGTATGCTGCACGACGGAGTATCCATTGGCGACGGTGCTAAAATTGGCGAAAACACAATCCTCTATGCTCACGTATCTGTTTATCACGACTGCCGCATAGGCAACAATTGTATTCTGCACGCAGGCAGTGTGGTCGGAGCCGACGGCTTTGGATTCGCCCCCACTCCCAACGGCTACGAGAAAATTCCACAAATGGGCATCGTAATAATTGAGGACAATGTCGAGATTGGTGCAAACACCTGTATCGACCGTGCCACAATGGGTGCAACAATTGTTCACAGCGGAGCAAAGCTCGACAATCTTGTGCAGATAGCACACAACGACGAGGTTGGCAGCCACACTGCAATGGCAGCACAAGTGGGCGTAGCCGGAACAACAAAGATTGGCGAGTGGTGCATATTCGGCGGACAGGCCGGAATATCGGGCCACAGCACAATAGGCGACCGCACCACAGTAGGCCCTCAGTGCGGCACAATTGGCAGTCTCAAGGGTGGCGAAACCGTGCTTGGTTCACCGGCAATAGATGCCAAAGAGTACATACGCCTATCGGCTTATATGCGACGTTTACCGGCATTGGACAAAAAGATAAAAGAGCTTACACGTGAATTAGAGGCTCTTAAAAAAGTAAAAGAATAAGAAGCTGCTCCCCTACAATTACTTTTATAAAGTATCATTTTCATATAGAAAAAGAGACAGTTTCAAAGTTATAACAACAAATACAAGTTCTTATGAACAACAAACAAAAAACACTGAACGGCAGTTTCTCACTATACGGCAAGGGCCTTCACACAGGTCTCAGCCTTACAGTAACATTCAATCCTGCACCCGAGAATCACGGATATAAGATTCAACGTATCGACCTTCCCGGAGAACCCATAATAGACGCTGTTGCCGAGAATGTAACAGAGACGACACGCGGCACGGTACTCTCAAAAGGAGACGCCAAAGTGAGCACAGTAGAGCACGCAATGGCAGCCCTCTTTGCGCTTGGCATCGACAACTGTCTTATGCAGGTTAACGGCCCCGAATTTCCCATTCTTGACGGTAGCGCCATACAATATGTGCACAATATCGAGCGTATAGGAATCAAAGAGCAGAATGCCGAAAAAGACACCTTTATAATAAAGTCAAAAATAGAAATCAAGGACGAAAACACAGGCAACTCAATCATCATCCTCCCCGATGATAAATTCAGCCTTAACGTGCTTGTTCACTACGATTCGGGCGTGCTATACAACCAATATGCCACACTCGAAGATATGGAGGATTTTAAGGAAGAGATTGCATCGAGCCGTACATTTGTCTTTGTGCGCGAGCTTGAGCCTCTGCTTGCTGCCGGCCTCATTAAGGGTGGCGACCTTGACAATGCCATTGTGATATATGAACGCGAGATGCCTCAGGAGCGTTACAACCGCCTTGCTGACATTATGGGTGTTCCACATATGGACGCAACCAAGCTGGGCTACCTTAACCACAAGCCCCTTGTGTGGAACAACGAGCCCGCCCGACACAAGCTGCTCGACATTATCGGCGACCTTGCACTGATAGGCAAGCCCCTGCAAGGACGAATTATCGCAACCTGTCCCGGACACACTATAAATAATAAGTTCGCGCGCGCGATGCGCAAGATAATCCGTCAAAATCAGATACAAGCCCCCTCGTACAATCCTAACGCCGAGGCTGTATTAGACGTCAACCGTGTGGTTAAACTCTTGCCCCACCGTTACCCCTTTATGCTTGTTGACAAGATTATAGAAATGGGAGCAAACTACATCGTCGGAATAAAAAATGTTACAGCCAATGAACCCTTCTTCCAAGGGCACTTCCCCGACGAGCCCATTATGCCCGGCGTGCTTCAAATTGAAGCAATGTCGCAGGTAGGCGGCATAATGATACTGAATATGCTCGACAACCCCGCCCTCTACTCGACCTACTTCTTGAAGATAGACAAAGTTGTATTCCACAAGAAAGTTGTTCCCGGCGACACGCTCGTATATCGCGTCGAGCTTATAAGCCCTTTACGACACAACATTGCAATTATGAGAGGATACGGCTTTGTAGGCGAGAAAGTTGCAGTTGAGGCAACATTTACCGGGCAGATAATAAAGAACAAACAATAATAAACACTAAAAAAAACGATTATTATGATTAGTCCCTTAGCATATATTGACCCCGAAGCTCAAATAGGCCAAAATTGCGAAATTGGAGCATTTGCATATATCGATAAGAATGTTGTTATTGGCGACAACTGCGTAATAATGCCACACGCATCGGTACTACACGGTACACGTATGGGCAACAACAACCGCATCTTCCACGGAGCAATAATAGGCGGCGTTCCCCAAGACCTTAAATTCAAAGGCGAGGAGACAACTTGCGAGATTGGCGACAACAATATGATACGTGAAAATGTTACCATAAACCGAGGAACAGCCTCGCGCGGAAAGACCGTAGTGGGCAGCAATAACCTATTTATGGAGAATTCACACATTGGCCACGATTGTATAATAGGCAATGGTTGCATCATAGGTAATTCGAGCAAGATAGCAGGCGAGGTAATTATCGACGACAATGCCATTCTGAGTGCCTGCGTTCTTGTACACCAATTCTGTCATATAGGCGGATATGTGATGGTACAAGGTGGAAGCCGTTTCAGTATGGACGTTCCGCCCTATATAATTGTCGGACGCGAACCCGCACGTTACTGCGGCCTGAATATCATCGGCCTGCGCCGTCGCGGTTTCAGCAATGAGACAATAACAAACATACGTAGCACCTACCGCCTCATTTACGAGAGCGACAACAACGTAAGCACCGGCCTTACAAAGATTAAAGAGACAATACCTATGTCTCCCGAAATTGAGTACATAGTAAACTTTATCGAGAAACAGTCGGAGCGTGGTATAATAGGATAAAAAAGTATTTCTATGATATATAAATTCAGACTTTTGTCGGACGAGGCCGAGAATTTCCGCCGCGATATTGAGATTGACTCCGAAGCATCATTCCACGAGCTTCACAAAGCCATTCTCGATGCGGTAGGATACCCCGACGACCAGATGACCTCTTTCTTCATCTGCAATAATAATTGGATAAAAGAGGTAGAAATTACCCTTGAGGATATGGGCAGCCGCTCGGACGAGGACAACTATGTAATGTCCGAGACCATAATAGGCGACCTCATTGAGGAAGAGAAACAACGCCTTGTATATGTGTTCGACCCCCTTGGCGACAGAGTATTCTATATGGAGCTCAGCAAGATTGAGTTTGGGCAAGACCTTGACGCCCCACGATGCGTAAAATCGGTTGGCGAGCCTCCCGTGCAAACACTCGACTTTGACGAGCTTATGAGCAAGAGCCCCGTCTCGACAACATCGAGCGACGACTACAACGAAGATTTATATGGCAGCGACGGCTACAACGACGAAGACCTCGAAGGCCTCGACCTTGACAATATGGCCGACATCAGCTCCATTGACGACCTTTACCAATAAAACCCTATGAATAACCTTGTCGTACTGATAGGCCCGACAGCCGTTGGAAAAACCGCGACGAGCTTAGCAATAGCAAAGCACTTGAATTGTCCCATTATATCGGCCGATTCGCGTCAGATGTATCGTGGTCTTGAGATTGGTACGGCAGCCCCCACAGCCGAGGAGCTGTCCCGACAAAAACACTATTTTGTCGGGCAGCTGCAACCCGGCGATTATTACAGCGCTGCACGATACGAGCAACAGGTGCTCAAACTATTGGAACAAGAATTTCCACACCACCCCACAATGCTGCTCTCGGGCGGGTCAATGATGTACATCGACGCAGTGTGTAAAGGCATCGACGACATTCCCACGGTCGATGAAGAGACACGACGGATGGTCAAGGATAAATACGAGCACGAAGGGCTCGACACACTATGCAGCGAGCTTCGCCTGCTCGATCCCACATACTACAACGAGGCCGACATAAAAAACCCCAAGCGAGTAATGCACGCACTCGAAATATGCTATATGACAGGCAAGCCTTACAGCAGTTTCCGCAGCGGGGAAAAGCGCAAACGCCCATTCGGTATAATAAAAATAGGACTGATGCGCGAACGCGAAGAACTATACTCGCGCATAGGAAAGCGTGTCGAGCAGATGATGGCCGACGGCCTAATGGAAGAGGCCAAACGATTCTACCATCTAAAAGAGCACAATTCACTTAACACAGTAGGCTACAAAGAATTGTTCAAGGTAATTGACGGAGAATGGGAATTACCCTTTGCAATAGAGAAAATAAAGCAAAATACCCGTATATACTCGCGTAAACAGACGACGTGGTATCGTCGCGACGAAGAGGTCAAATGGTTTCACCCAGACAATATACAGGAGATTATAGAATTTATCGACAGCAAGATTAAATTATAACCTCGAACACCCTGAAACATCAAGCGGAGAAACGCCTAAGTTACACATACAATCTGCCCTGCCACGTATCACGCTCACGCATACGACGCTTCACAATCTCAACAATTTCATAATTCTTTATACCCCAATCGGGTGCAATAAGCAACTCCTTAGGCGACGACGAGGCAAACCTTTCGAGCACAATATCCGGACGCAGACGCTCGATATAATCGACCACAGTATCAACATAACCATCGAGCGAAAAGAGCGAAAAATCCTCGGGGCGCTCATCATACTCTTCGGCCATACGCGTACCCTTTATAAGCTGCAACTGATGTAGTTTCAACGTAGTAAGCGGCAACTGCGACAACAGCGCCGCCTGCTTCATAAGCATCGGGCGCGTCTCGCCCGGAAGCCCCAAGATAATGTGCGCCCCTACCCTGATACCACGCTCGGCCGTGCGACAGACAGCATCGACAGCCGTAGCATAGTCGTGTCCACGGTTTATACGCACAAGAGTAGTATCGTCAGTACTCTCAATTCCATATTCGACAAGCACAAAAAGACGCTGCGAGAGACGCTGTAAATAATCCAAAAGCTCGTCGGAGACACAATCGGGACGCGTACCAATAACAATTCCCACCGTTCCATCTACCGCAAGCGCCTCCTCGTACAAAGCCACAAGCCTATTCATCGAAGCATAAGTATTTGTATAGGCTTGAAAATAGGCCAAATAACGCATCTGCGGATATTTATGCGCAAAAAAATCTATACCCTCGCGCATCTGCTGTTCAACAGAGGCAGTGCGCCTACAATAGGCCGGACTGAAAGTCTGATTATTACAATAAGTACATCCGCCACGACCCAACGAACCGTCGCGATTAGGGCAAGTAAAGCCCGCATCAATTGTTATTTTCTGTACCTTACAGCCGAAACACCGACGCAGAAAAGAACTAAAATCATTATAATAAAAACGTGAATCGCCCATTGCGTAACATTTATATGCCACGAAGATACAAAAATCACAAGTAGAAACCTACTATAACACACAAGAATAAAAACGAGGTTACGCATATATATTTTGTAATAACAACAATTATTAGTATCTCAATATAAAAAACTCACTTAATTTACTGAAAACGCTGAACTTCAATAGGA
>CAYYEL010000076.1:0-10428 GCA_964470845.1 uncultured Bacteroidaceae bacterium
CAAAGTCGTGAGCAAGGAGGGAATTTTGTTGCACTTCTATCTTGACAGTATGTTTTTTTCAACAAATTATGGAGAAAAAAGTCCTTTTTCCCCATAATTTACTTATTTAGAATTGTCAACGGAAACATTTATTGTTCGGATGCCTCAATCTTGCGGATTTTCTTGGTGCGAATCTCTTCACATATCTGAGCAACAAATTCGGCAATAGGCTTCACACCCTCATCGCCCGCGAATCGGCTGCGCACGGCCACCGTACGATTCTCCTCCTCTTGCTGTCCAAGGACAAGCATATAAGGAACGCGGTTGTTACGTGCGTCGCGTATCTTGTAGCCTATCTTCTCGGAACGATTATCTACGTGCACAAGCACTCCGTTACGTTTAAGCTCAGCAGCCACCTCGTAGGCATAGTCGCCAAACTTCTCCGAGATGGGCAGAATGCGCACCTGTTCGGGACACAGCCACGTAGGGAATTTACCCTCATATTTCTCTATAAGCCAAGCGAGTGTACGCTCGTAACAACCCATACTTGTGCGGTGTATAATATAGGGGCGAACCTTTTCGCCATTTTGGTCAACGTAGTACATATCAAACTGTGCGGCCAGCAGAGCGTCCCACTGCACAGTAATCATTGTATCCTCTTTGCCATATACATTCTTGGCGTTAATATCCACTTTGGGCCCATAGAATGCCGCACCACCCGTCTCCTCGACAAAGGGTATCTGAAGTTCATTGAGCATACGGCGTATGTGCTCTTGCGTCTCTTCCCACACCTCGGGCTCACCGATATATTTTTTACGATTCTCGGGGTCCCATTTTGCAAGAACGTATGTTACATCGTTCTGCAAGCCCAATGTCTCCATCACGTGTTTGGCAAGCGCAAGACAGTTTTTAAACTCCTCGACCATTTGGTCGGGACGCACGATAAGGTGTCCCTCGCTAATGGTAAACTGACGCACACGTGTAAGTCCGTGCATCTCGCCCGAGTCCTCGTTGCGGAACAGTGTAGATGTCTCGCTGTAACGCAGCGGAAGGTCGCGGTACGAGTGGTGTGTAGCTTTATACACGTAATATTGGAAAGGACAAGTCATTGGACGCAGCGCAAATACCTCCTTGTCGTTCTCTTCGTCGCCAAGCACAAACATTCCGTCCTTATAGTGATCCCAGTGTCCCGATATTTTGTACAGGTCGCTCTTGGCCATCAGCGGTGTTTTTGTACGTATGTACCCCCACTCGTTGTCCTCAAGATCCTCAATCCAGCGTTGCAACGTCTGTACAATCTTGGCACCTTTTGGCATAAGCAACGGCAGTCCCTGACCAATTACATCAACCGTGGTAAAAAGTTCCATCTCGCGACCAATTTTGTTGTGGTCGATATTCTTTATATGTTCAAGGTGAGCAAGATAAGCCTCAAGCTCCTCTTTACTGAAGAATGCCGTTCCATAGATACGCGACAGCGAGGCATTATTCTTGTCGGCTCGCCAATAAGCGGTTGATGTAGAGAGCAGTTTAAAGCCCTTAATCAATCGTGTATTGAGCAAATGAGGCCCCATACACAGGTCAACAAAATCGTCCTGAGTATAGATTGTAATGCGCTCGCCCTCGGGGATTGCATCAATAAGCTCAAGTTTGTAAGGCTCGCCCTTCTGCTTCATAAGTTCGATAGCCTCGTCGCGCGAAATTACCTTACGTTCGATACGAGGATTCGATTTTATGATTTTTTTCATCTCTTTCTCTATCGCTTCGAGATTCTCCTTGGTAAACGGGGGACACTCAAAGTCGTAGAAGAATCCGGTCTCTGTTGCCGGGCCTATTGTAACTTTCGCCTCAGGGAACAGATGTTTAACAGCCTCGGCCATAATATGTGTGGTTGTGTGGCGAAGCACGTGCAACGCATCCTTCTCTTCTATTGACACAAGCTGTGCCTCGCAACCGTCAGCGGGAACATCGCGCAAATCCACAATATTGCCATCTACTCTTGCAGCAACAACTGTGTTAAGTATTTTCGGGTCTATCGACGAAACAAGTTCGATAAACGATTTTCCATAATTCTCGGCATCGAATTCGTGTACGACACCTTGAGGTAATGCAATCTTTATCATAGTGTTTAAATTTAATCGTTATTTTGTTGCGTTTTTTTCAATAAGCGGCGCTAAGATAATAAATTATTCACTGAAAAATCCAAGAATAGTATTTTTTTTCAGTAAAAAGCCAATCACTCCTGCCCCGCAAAGCGCTTAATCACATTATAGGCTGCAAATATGCCCAATTCTCCGGCTTTTCCAAGGTCGGCAATCCCCTCGTGAATCTGCCCCAAATAAATCTTTGCGAGCCCTCGATTATAATACGCCTCGGCAAATTTATCGTCCAACTCAAGCGCCTTTGTATAATCGACCACAGCCGATTTAAAATCACTCAGTTTAGCCGAAATATTTGCACGATTATAATAGGCGTACATAAAATCGGGCATTTCGGCAATTACCATATCAAGGTCGTTCTTGGCAAGGCGATAATCAATATTAGGCAGGGCTTTTTCTTGCTCGATGGCAAATGATGTACCCGCCGCCACACGGCTCACATTTTGCGACTCAAGCTGTTTGGCACGTACCGTTGCGCGGATAAAATAGAGCAACCACGTTTCCCCTTCAAGCGTCAGTGCAATATTCAGGTCGTCGAGCGATGCGTCAAAATCCTGTACAAGATAAAAATCGAGTGCACGTGCCACACGATAGCTCATCACATCGGGATAATCGGCAACATTTTTCGACTGCTCGTCAATTCCCGCAAAGTGTCTTTTCACCTCATCCTCGCTCAATGCTCTTTCGCTATTCGTCAGCAGTATATTCCTGCACATAATACCTGCACGGTTAATATCGTCGATGGGCTTATAGTAACGAATAAGCGCGTTTACGTCGCGCGGGCGCTCGTAGTAGGTTATCGCAAACATCGGCAACAGCTCAATGTGAATATTTCTGTTCTGTACTTTCCCTCGATAAGTTGTAGTATATTGTCGTCCCGGCTCATCATCGGCAACAACCATCTTATTATAGTTGTTCACATTACGGTCGGAGCGACGACGTACCTTCTCGGTGTGATTCTTTTGCAGCGTATCTGTCTGCGCACTGTTTGTCGATGCAAGGCTGCCGGCCATACGTCGGCGCATAATCCACATTTCGTCGGCATCGGCACCGGCTTTATCACCGGCGTTGCGACGCGCCTCGGCACGACATTGGTAGCCATACTCGAACGATGGAAAATCCTCAAGCACACGAGTAAAATCCTCAATCGCCCCTTCATAGTCGCCTGTATTGCTCCTGAGTAGCGCCCGATTGAAACGCGCCATCGTATTATCGGGGTCAACGTCGAGCACTTTATCAAAATCCTCTATCGCCCTATTATCGTCGCCCACCTGCATACGTAGCAGGCCTCTATTATAATAGCCATAGAAACTCATAGGGTCTATGTACAACACCATATCATAGTCGTCCATTGCCCCACGCAAATTATTACGATAATAGCGTATAATAGCACGATTAAGATAGCTGCTGCTGCGCCCCGGCATAAGTTCGATGGCGCGATTTATGCTCGCCTCAGCATCCTCGTAACGTTCTTCGTCGGCAAGCAGCATTGCATTAAGTGCGTGAACATCGGGCGAATATTTATCACATTTAAATGCCTCGCCAATCATTTTGCGCACCATTGCCGTATCTTGTTGTTTGACAGCCACTTGCGTACGCATAAGATAAGCATCCGTGTTACGAGGCGAAAAGACAAGCATCGAGTCAATGATGCTTGCCGCTGCGTCCCACCGCTCGCGTTTAATTGCCGTTACTGCCAGATTCTGCCACAGAGCAGGATTTTGCGGGTCATATTTTATGGCCATACGAAAGTCGCGCTCGGCATCCTCGTAGCTCTCGAATCCGGCACGACACAATCCGCGCAGTTGGTAACTGCGCGACACATACGGATTGCGCTCGATAGAGAGTGAAAGGTCGGCCTCGGCACCTTTATAGTCGTCGAGGTTATATTTTGCAAGCGCCCTGTAAAAGTAAGGTTCGTGCAGATAAGGGCGCGCCGAGACCACCATATTGAAATATTGAATCGAAAGGACATAATCCTCGAAATAGAGCGCATTGCGCCCTATTATCATAATCTGCTCGGTATTTAATTGCGCCTTCAGAAACAGCGGAACAGCAAGCAGCCACACGGCAAGAAGCCCCCTGAGCAGCCTCATTTAAGCACCCTCTTTGTCTTATAAGTACAATGCGCCTTTCCCTTGAGCAGGTTCATCAGACGATTCTTGTTCATCTGGCGACGCAGGGGCGAGAGTCTATCGACAAACACTTTACCCTCAAGATGGTCGAATTCGTGTTGCATAACACGTGCAAGATAACCATCGACCCACTCGTCATACTCTTTGAAATTCTCGTCCATATATTGTACGCGTATGCGTGTGGGACGAGTAACCTTCTCGTGTATTCCGGGCACGCTCAAGCAACCCTCGTCCATCGAGTCTGTATCCTCCGAGGTCTCAATTATATGCGCATTTATATACACCTTCTTAAAGTCCTTAAACTCGGGAAAATCCTCGGCAAGAGGGTCAAGATCGACAATTACAAGGCGGATGGGCAGTCCAATCTGCGGAGCAGCAAGACCTATTCCCTCGGCCTGTGCAAGAGTATCGAACATATCGGCAATAAGTTTCTCAAGCTCGGGATAATCGGGTGTAATATCCTCGGACACTTTTCTCAGGACACTCTGTCCATACAAATAAATCGGTAATATCATAATATTGAATTTTTCAATCTTTTACTTTCCATATACGATTGCAGAATAATAGTGGCACTAATCTCATCGACAAGTTCTTTGTTGCGACGCGCCATTTTGCCTATTCCCGAGTCGAGAATCGCCCTATGAGCCAACACCGACGTGAAGCGTTCGTCGTAGTACTCAACGGGAATATCGACAATCTTGCGCAGGCGGTTCACAAACGGCTCTATACGCGCCATATTCTCGGACGGAGTGTTATTCATCTGCTTGGGCAGCCCCACCACAATACGTTCCACGGGCTCGCGCTTCAGATAGTCGAGAATATAATCGGTAAGCACCTTTGTATCCACCGTAGTAAGCCCGCCGGCAATCAGCTGAAGTTCATCCGATACAGCCAACCCCGTGCGTCGTTTCCCATAGTCTATTGCCAAAATTCGTGCCATATTTTACAGCTTCTTAGTTTTCAAATCGGCCTGCGTTTCAAAATGCAGAAAGCCACAATCGATGCCAAAATAGTGCAAACGAGTGAAACGCAAAGCTTGCTTTAGCGTTTCAAAACAAATGCAGCCTATTTTCGCGCTCGTAATTACGAGCGCAAAGTTAGCCAAATAACCCGAAAGGTTTTATCTATTGCAGCAAAAAAAACATAAACTCCACTAATATAACATAAAAAATCCCGCCGGCAAGCGGGATTTTTATCTATCATCGTCGGCCTTTACAGGCTTTTTTGCGGTTTATAGCTTCGGTAAGCATATATTGCGACAATAATAAAACATATCATAGGCAGCGCATACGACACATTCACCGCCGGCATTCCTGCCACCTCGCCAAGGTCTATCACAGCACCCTGCACCGGGGGCATCAACGCACCACCCACAATGGCCATCACAAGGAACGACGCGCCAAGCTCGGTATCGCGTTTCTCGACATTCTCAAGGGCAATACCATAGATTGTGGGGAACATAAGCGACATAAAGAAACTTATGGCAACCAAGCAATATAGACCTAATTTGCCCACAATAAGGATAGTACCCAGCGAAGCAAGCGTAGCCCCGACACCGAATACCATAAGCAGCACGCGCGAATTTATGTAACGCATAAGATAGGTAGTTATAAAGCGGCTGCAAAGGAACATTACCATCGCCAAAATATTATAATTCTGCGCCGTAGCCTTGTCAATACCCAAATTATCGGCATATTGGATGATAAAAGTCCACACCATAATCTGCGCCGCAACGTAGAACATCTGTGCGACAACACCCTCGCGGTAGGGTCGATTGGCCCACAAACGCTCGAAAGTCCCCATTATACTGCCCCTCTCGCCCTGCTCTTTTGTTTTTGGCATTTTTGTGCAAGCAATTACGATAAACACAACAACAACCAAAAGACCGATTGCCACATATGGGTTACGAATAACGTCAAGGTCGTGCAGACGAATATTAGCCTTCTCGGCCTCGCTCAGTCCGTGGAAGATAACCTCACCGGCTGCATCGCGCTTATCCGAGATAAGCGAAGGCAGCACAATGAGCGATGCAACCGCCATTCCCGAGAGCGAGCCCATAGGATTAAAAGCCTGTGCCAGATTCAGACGACGCGTAGCCGTCTCCTTAGCACCCAGCGACATAATCATAGGGTTGGCCGTTGTCTCAAGAAAAGCAAGGCCGAATGTCAGCACATAAAGCGAGATACAGAAGAACGAAAATTCTTGATACTTTGCAGCAGGAATAAACATAAAAGCGCCCACAGCATACAGCGCAAGCCCCAACAGGATGGCACTTTTATAGCTGTATTTGCGAATGAACAACGCAGCCGGCACGGCCATCGTCGCATAACCGCCGTAGAAAGCAAACTGCACCATAGATGCCTCCGAAGCAGGCAGTTCCATCAACGTCTGAAAAGCCGCCACCATTGGATTGGTAATATCATTGGCAAAACCCCACAGGGCAAAGAGCGAGGTTATAAGAATAAACGAGAGCAGATATTTCTTCTCGACAAGTTTTTGTTTCACACTGTTTCCCATTGTCATTTTGCATTATATAGGTGGAACATACGCTCCATCATCACCCATTTCTCGTCGGATGATGCTCCGGGAGCGGCCACTTGAAACTCGGACATATAATCCTCCCACTCCTGTTGGCGCGGCAGTGTCGCGAGGCGTGCCATAGCCTCGTCCCAATTAAAATCGAGCTGCGTCTCGACAATCATAAAAAGCCTTGTCCCGACGATATAAATCTCCATCTCTAAAATACCCACCTCGCGTATGCCATCGAGAATCTCGCTCCACGCCTCGCCCTCGCTGTGTCGGCGACGATACTCGGCAATTAGTTCGGGGTTGTCTTTAAGGTCGAGCGTCTGGCAGAATCTTTTTACAGGCCCGTCATATTGTTGCACCTTGTAGCCTGTTAATTTTGTTTCACTCATAATAAGAAACTGTTTGAATTTCTAAATAAATCATATAGAAGTTGTACAATTTGTTTCGCCGTTTTTTATATCCAAAATGACTGTTTTTCTCTTTGTGCGGTTGTATAGCCCGCTATATGCCCTTAAAAAGTAATATAACATCCTAATTCTTGCCCTATAAAAACTTGGCGATATAAATTAAAACAGCTTCTAATATTTATATTAAAAGCAGGGAGCTTGCGACCTGCACTTTACAAGGCCGCAAGTTCCTCTACCCCATTCTGTTACATTTATTTACATACCGGGCCGTAGCTTTGACAAGCACGATAATCGGCACCCTCTTTATCCATTCCGAAGGCGTTCCACGCAGCAGGACGGAAAATCTTATCCTCCTCGACATTGTGCATACATACGGGGATACGCAGCATCGAGGCGAGCGTTATAAGGTCGGCGCCAATGTGTCCGTAGCTTATAGCGCCGTGATTTGCACCCCAATTGTTCATCACCGAATATACATCCTTAAAGGGCGCTTTGTCGCACAAACGAGGTACGAACCAAGTGGTGGGCCACGTTGGGTCGGTGCGCATATTCAGCACCTCGTGAATCTCGGGCTCAACGTCGGCTGTCCAGCCCTCGGCAATCTGAAGCACCGGGCCAAGGCCTTTTACAAGGTTCAAACGGCTCATTGTTACAGGCATTCCACCTTTTGAGAGGAAATTGGACGAGAATCCGCCGCCTCGGAAATAGTCGCGGTCGGCAGGCATCCAATTTGTATTGTCCAAGCAAGCCTCGGCGTCGGCCTCGGTCATCTCCCAACAGGGCTTCATACAGGGCTCGCCGGCGGCATTTGTGCTTGCGCCTGTGGCGTCGAGCGTAGTTGCACCCGAATTTATAAGGTGAATCATACCACCTGCTGCAAGGCCTGTAAGTTCCTTACCCGTTACACGCTTCACAGCCTCGGGGCTCCAATATGTACGCACGTCCGAGAACATCTGTCCGCAGCCTGTGAGCAACTTGCCAAAGAGCATTGCGACGCCGTTGCAAGCATCATTCTCGGTTGCAAGCACGTAGGCCTCGCGCACACCGTTCCAGTCGAAGGTACTACACAAGAGTGCCTCGGTAAAGTCGCCGTTGGGCTTCCAATCGGTCCACTGACGTTGTCCTTGGAATCCCGCAGCAATGGCATTGTGTCCGATGGCTTCCTCCTTGAATCCCATCTCGCACAGACGAGGATTGCCCAGCATAAGGTCGCGCACGATAAGCGTCATTTTAACAACAAATTCCCAATCGGCATCTTTTCCTGCACGGTCTTTCTGTTTCTCGGGACGATTCTTGTCCCAGCCTTCGCGAGGCTTGCAATACTTCTCGGTCCACGCCATAGCCTTGGCATATTCCTCGTGGTCGTATATTCCCTCGTCCATACGTCGCAAAATCTCGGTCTCATCGACACTCTCGTTGCGCATTCCAAGATACTCTTGGAAGAAATTCTGGTCAACAATGGAGCCGGCAATGCCCATACACTGACTGCCAACCGACAGATAACTCTCGCCACGCATCTGTGCCACTGCTACCGCGGCACGCGCCCAACGAAGAATCTTGCAGGCAACATCAGCGGGAATAGTATTATCGTCAAGGTCTTGCACGTCGTGTCCGTAGATTCCGAAAGCAGGTAACCCTTTCTGTGCGTGTCCGGCAAGCACCGCAGCCAGATACACCGCACCGGGACGCTCCGTGCCATTGAAACCCCACACAGCCTTGGGCCAATGAGGGTGCATATCCATTGTCTCGCTACCGTAACACCAACAAGATGTTACCGAGATTGTAGCCCCTACATTCTCACGCTCAAACTTTGCTGCACAAGCTGCACTTTCGGCCACACGACCAATTGTGCCATCGGCAATAACACACTCAACAGGCTTGCCATCGGCATACTTTACATTTGCCGAGATAAGTTCGGCAACCGCCTTGGCCAGATTCATTGTTTTCTCCTCAAGACTCTCACGCACTCCACCCTGACGTCCGTCAATAGTCGGACGAATTCCTATTTTAGGATATTTGCTCATAATCTTTTTTGTATAATGAAAAGTTAATTTGTATTTGTTAGTTGTCTGTTGGCGAAAATAACACTTTTTTTTCTCTTATAAAAGATTTGAACATTTTTTAATTATTTCCTCCCCCTTGTTTACAATTCCATTTTTTTCTAATTTTGCACATTGCAACAATATTAGCATATATAGTATGTGTAATCACATAAAAGCCACGTTAAAATTTATTTAACTGAATAGATATGAGCCACAACCAACCAACCAACCAACCAACCAACCAACCAACAAACAAACAAACAAACAAGACCATAAGACAATCAAATATTGAATTACTCCGATTGGTATCAATGTTATTGGTTTTATTGGTGCACTCCAACTACTTTTCCATTGGCGCACCAAGCACCGAAGATATAACGCAACATCCGTCAGACTCCTTACTACGCATATTTTTTCAATCAGCAAGCATAATATGCGTAAATGTATTTATCCTCATCAGCGGTTGGTTTGGAATACGCCCGACATTTAAAGGAATAAGCAATTTTCTATTCCAATGTATTTTTATTTTAAGCGGCATATACCTTATAGCATTGCTATTGGGAACAAGCGAATTATCATTTAAAGGAATATTAGACTGTTTCTTTGCAAACAATATAGATTGGTTTATAAAGGCCTATCTATTGCTATATATAATCGCGCCAATACTTAATGCCTTTGTAAAAACAGCTTCACGCAAAGAGTTTAAAATAGTGCTTTTAAGTTTCTTTTTGTTCGTTTGTACATATTGTTGGATATTCAAGGTCGGTTTTATGCAAAAAGGATATACTACACTTTTTTTCATAGGTCTTTACCTATTAGCAAGATATATCAGTATCTACAAACCTTATTTTTCACAAATGAGCTACAAGAGCGACCTGCTTATATACCTTGGAATCACCATTTTTACATCTGCAATAATTCTCACAGCCATATACTTTGGGAAGCATCTGCCATTTAATTTGTATGCCTACATAAGCCCCACCACCACTCTTGCGGCACTGTTTTTCACATTAGCCTTTACTAAAATCAGAGTACAAAATAACTTTATAAATTGGTGTGCAATCTCAAGTTTCTCTGTATATCTTATACATATGTCCCCAAGCGCCGTAGGACATTTTAGAGAAATTTTTATCTACCTGCATAATAAATACAATGGCTTCACTTATTGGTTGTTTACATT
>CAYYEL010000077.1:0-3110 GCA_964470845.1 uncultured Bacteroidaceae bacterium
GGAAAGAGCTGACAAGCCTTGAGGATATGGAGGCATTTGTACAAAAGGTGGGTTATCCTGTTCTTGTACGTCCATCGTACGTACTTTCGGGTGCTGCAATGAATGTGTGCTACAACGAGGACGAGCTTAAAGAATTCCTCGCAATGGCAGCCGAGGTGTCTAAGGAGTATCCTGTTGTTGTGTCGCAATTTATGATGGAGACAAAGGAGATTGAGTTTGACGCTGTGGCACAGAATGGCGAGGTTGTAGAGTATGCAATATCCGAGCACGTCGAGTTTGCCGGTGTACACTCGGGCGACGCTACATTGGTGTTCCCTGCACAGAAAATATACTTCGAGACTGCACGACGCATAAAGAAAATAAGCCGTCGCATAGCCAAAGAGCTTAATATTTCGGGTCCCTTTAACATCCAGTTCCTTGCCAAGAATAACGAGGTTAAGGTAATTGAGTGTAACCTGCGTGCTTCGCGTTCGTTCCCGTTTGTTTCTAAGATTCTAAAGCGTAACTTCATCGAGACAGCCACACGCATTATGTTGGGTGCGCCTTACAGTCAGCCCGATAAGTCGGCATTCGATATTGATTGGATTGGTGTAAAGGCTTCGCAATTCTCGTTCAGCCGCTTGCATCAGGCCGACCCTGTGTTGGGTGTTGATATGTCATCGACAGGTGAGGTTGGTTGCATAGGCGATGATTTTGAAGAGGCACTGCTCAATGCAATGATTGCTGTTGGTTACTCTGTTCCCAAGAAGAGTGTGATGGTGTCGTCAGGCGCTGCAAAGTCGAAAGTTGATCTGCTCGACTCGACACGTGTTCTTGCAGCCAAGGGTTATGATATTTATGCAACCTTGGGCACAGCAAAATTCCTGAACGAGCACGGCATAAATGCACAGCCGGTAATGTGGCCCGATGAGGATCCTAATGCCGAGAATAATGTGATGCAGATGATTGCCGACCATCGCTTCGACCTTATTATAAATATCCCGAAGAATCACACGAAGCGCGAGCTTACAAATGGTTATCGCATACGTCGTGCTGCCATCGACCACAATACTCCGCTCATTACAAATGCTCGTTTGGCAAGCGCCTTTATTCGTGCATTCTGCAAGATAAATGTTGATGAATTGCCCGTTAAGAGTTGGGACGAGTATAAGTGATACGTCTGTTAAGATAAATTCTTAGGTTTTCAGATAATTTGTACATTGCCCGTTGCTAATGAGCAACGGGCAATGTTTTTTCTTAATTTTTCTGAAAATCGGGGCTGTTGTGTGCAAATAATACTGAATGTGTGTTATCTTAGTGGCGGATAAATGTAAATAACTATGAAATATTTTAAGACTTTTTTGGGTGGCCTGTGTATGATGGCCGTCGTATCGTGTGGCAGTGGTGCAGGCTCTGTCGATAAGAATGAATGCTCGGGCGATTGCTCGGCCGAGGGTGGTAACGCTGTAATTGAGAATATTATGGCTCGTCGCAGTATTCGCAAATATAAGCCTCAGACGGTTGCACGCGATACTATGAATGTTATTCTTGAGTGCGGTATAAATGCTCCAAACGGGCAGAATAAGCAGTCGTGGGAGGTGCGTGTGGTTGATAACCCCGAGACTATGAATTTTATTAAGGAGGCAATGTCGGAGGGAAAGGATATGAATGTGGGGTCGTGTTTCCGCGGTGCACCTGTGATGGTGTTTATCGCTCGTGATAAGGCCTACGATTTTTCGGCCTACGATTGTGGATTATTGGCGCAGAATATGATGCTCTCGGCAACGTCTATGGGCGTGGGCTCTATCTGTTTGGGCAGTCCTGTTCGATTTATTTCGGATAGTCCCAAGAGGGATGAAATTCTTGGTAGATTGGGCTTTAGCGATGGTTACGAATTGTGTCTGTGTGTCGGATTCGGATATGCCGATGAGGCGCCCGATGCTAAGCCTCGCGATTTTGGCAAGGTTAAATTTGTAGATTGATTCTTTACATAGCTTACCTCCCCGGGGGCTAAAAAGTTTTTTTTGAGGGGGTGGATATAAAAATAAACGTCTCGAATTTTCGAGACGTTTATTTTTATATCGTTGGCAATGATTAGTTTATTGAAATTTCGTCCACGAACAAGAATCCGTAGTTGCCACGGCCACCGTGCCACTCGGGGATGCTGTGCTCGACAAGGGCTTTAACCTTTACGTAGCGTGCTTTTACGGGGGCAAAATCAATGCTGTGATTATAAATCTGGTTGGGGTTGGCCTCGGTCATTGCGGGGTAGAGCTCATTGAACACCTCGGTGTAATTTTGGCCATCTTCAGAGATTGATACGATTATTCCGCGTGCGCCGAAAATCCAATCGCCTTTCTCGACGTTGGTGTTGAAGCTCACGTTTTTAATCTCGTCGGCCTCTTTAAGGTCGATGATTGCCTCAAAGTCATTGGCTCTGAATCCTAACCAGCGGCCTGTGCGGTAGTTGTTGTTGCCTCTTAGACCGTCAACAAGGGTAGTGGGGCCCTCGAATTTGTACTGCTCGTTAATGGGCTGTACCATCTCAATGGGCTTTGCTGTGGCTTTGTTGAATGTGAAGGTCTCACCAAATGTTTTTGTGGCGCCTCGGGGGCTGAAGCCTTTAACTTTTATTGTGCAACTCTCTTTAATCTGTACGGGACCTGTGTATTTGGGCGAGGCTGTTGTGGGCTCTGTTCCGTCGAGTGTATAGTGTATATCTGCATTGTCGATTGTGGTGAATGTTGCTACAATAGCGCCATTCTCGGTGTCGGTTGCAAATGAGGGGTTAATGTCGAATATGTGCTTTGCGTAGTTGTACTTGAAAAGGTCGTACATTGCAATGAGGGGCATCAAACGCAGTTTAAAGTCGTCGTAATTCTTGTTCTCGGGCTTGCACCACTGAACCTCGGCAAGGGCTGCCATACGGGGAAGCTCCATATACTCGACGTGTGTGTATGTGGGGATATACTCTGTCCACAGGTTGGCTTGTACGCCGATGATGTGCTTCTGCTGCTCGGGTGTGAGGCGTTTGTCGTAGGGCTCGAAGCTATATACCTTTTCAATGGGTAGATAACCGCCGATTGCAAGGGGCTCGTCGTCGGTATATTTTGTCTGGTAGTAGTCGAAGT
>CAYYEL010000077.1:3120-10397 GCA_964470845.1 uncultured Bacteroidaceae bacterium
TTGCTTGGCTGCCTCGATTCCACCCGATACTCCGCGCCACGAGTGTACTGTGGCATTGGGTGCAAGACCTCCTTCGAGAATCTCGTCCCAACCGATAATCTGACGGCCTTTGCTGTTGAGGAATTTCTCGGCGTGGTTGATTACGAAGCTTTGGAGGTACATCTCGGCGCTATGTTTCTTGTCGCCTTTGATGCCTAATTTCTTGATGCGTGCCTGACATTTGGGACATTTCTCCCACTGTGTCTTGGGACACTCGTCGCCACCTATGTGAATGTACTCCGAGGGGAAAATATCTATTACCTCTGTCAGTACATCTTCGATGAATTTTAGGGTTGCATCGTTACCTGCGCACAATACATTGTCGGATACTCCCCACATTTTCCACACCTCGTATGGGCCGCCGGTGCAGCCGTACTCGGGATAAGCGGCAAGGGCTGCCTGCATATGGCCGGGAAGGTCAATCTCGGGGATTACCGTAATGTGGCGCTCGGCTGCGTAGCGTACAATCTCGCGGCAGTCGTCTTGAGTGTAGATGAAGGGACCGTAGTGTTGTCCGTCGTACTCACCGCTGTTGCGACCGATGACTGTCTCGTCGCGCTCGGCTGCTATGGTCGAGAGCTTGGGGTATTTCTTAATTTCGATGCGCCAGCCTTGGTCGTCGGTAAGATGCCAGTGGAAACGGTTGATGTTGTGCAATGCCAACATATCAATGAAGCGCTTAACCGAGTCCATTGTGAAGAAGTGGCGCGACACGTCGAAGTGGGCGCCGCGGTAACCGAAGCGAGGATAGTCGTTAATCTCTACTGCGGGCAGTGTAACGGCCTTGCCGCTGACGATGGGAAGCGACTTGCGCAGTGTCTGGATTCCGTAGAATACACCGGCCTCTGATACTCCTACTATGCTTACTCCATCGGCATTTACGGTGATTTTATAGCCCTCTTTGTTCTCTGAAACATTACCTACTGCAAGGGTGATTGCTTTAGGCTGCTCATCGTCTGTGGCTGTGAGCTCCAGATTGGTCTTTTCCTTAATGTATTGAACCAAAAAGTCGGCATTGCGTTGCATTACTGCATTGTCTTTGGGATAGACAATAGGGGTCTGCTCGTTTAGAACAAATGCGCTGCCGTCGGTAGTTGTAATCTCTTGTGGCAAGGGAACTACTCGATAGTCGGCTACGTGGTTAGTGTCGCTGCACGACAATAATCCGCAACATAGGAATAAAATTCCAAAAACTAATTTTTTCATACGTTTGTGTTTATAAATAAAAGGTTAACTAATAAATATGCGTGTTATTTTGTTTTTTGACATTATCCACACAAGAGCGGCGCTGAGGCTGAATGTGAGTGTAGCAGCAAGCACTATGCGCAGGGCATAGGGGAGTGCCGGGGTGTCGAGAATGTCGTAGCTCACAAATGTAAATACAAAGTGGCACAAATATATTCCGAGTGTGAGGCCTGCCAACTGCGAGAGCCACGGACGGCTCTTGGCTGCGAGGCGTTGGAACAGCAGAAACACCGGCAGTGTCATCATAAATACGTTTATTCCGCAGAAGTACCACAGAATTTCAAGGTAGGCATAGTTGCCCGGAAAAAATTCGTTGGTCTTTATGTAGCCGAGTGAGGTTATTGCATAGCCTATTGCAAACATCGGGATTGTTATTGCTGCCATCTTTTTTCCGCTCCACCGGGGAGGGTAAGTTTTTAGGTAGTAGGCGAGTATGAGATAACCTATAAAGCCCGAAACATAATAGAATGTACCGTAGATGTTCCAATCGCACACACCAAACAGCCCCATATTGCCGTAGTTGCCCTTGTAGCCCAAGATGGGCGCAAGCATATTGAGATAAGGAATAAAAAGTGTGGCCACCCACACAAGAAGCAGTGTTTTTATCTCTTTGCGCGATGCTTGTGTGAGCCAACAGCTTATTATAGGCATTATAATATACAGGCCTATGAGCATATAAATGTACCACAATGGGGTTGTGTCGAAGTTGAAATTGAAGATAAATGTGTACAATCGGCCGATGAGTGTCTCGGGGGTGTAGTCGGCCACCGACATTTGCATATTTGCTGTGCCGGGGTTGATATATACAAAATAGATGTAGGTTAGTATGGGGAGCATCAACGACCAAAAGATGAGCGGCTTGACAATGCGCCCGATGCGTTTCGAGTAGAATGCGCCGAGTGTAGTGCCCTGTTTAATGGGCAACAGAAGCACAGCTGTCATCATTGCAAAGAGGGGTACACAGGGACGTGTAAGACTTCCTAAAAATACTCCTGTGAGGAACATCTCGCGGTTGGCGTCGAATTGTGCCACAAAGGGGTCGCAACTATGGGCAAAGACCACTGTAAAACAGGCTGCAACGCGCAGCGCATCAATCCATCCTATGTTGTTATCTTTTTTTAGGCTCATTTTGTGTCTGTTATCTGTTTTAGCGTTTTTCAAAGCGAGTGCAGAATATCTTCGAGTTTACCTCAAAGATACGCAAAAAATGTCTTAAAATTGAGAGATGGACGTAATAAATGGTTGCGTCCTCTCATTTTTTTTGTTACAGAGCAAAATTATTCACAAGAATCGGCTTGTCAGACGCCGATTCTTGTGAATAATTCTATTTTATGCTACAATTTGAATGAGCAGCAGGCCTGCGGCAAGTGAGACAACGGTTGTTATAAGGCCGGGCATCATAAATGAATGGTTAAGCACCCAACGGCCTATGCCTGTTGTTCCTGTGCGGTCGAAATTTATTGCAGCAACAACGGTGGGGTAGTTGGGAATAAAAAAATATCCGTTCACTGCGGGGAATAGGGCAATCATCATCATCGGCGATATTCCAAGCGCAAGCCCAAGAGGGGCGATGGCGCGTATCGTGGCTGCCTGACTGTACAGCAGTATCGACATTACAAAAAGTGCAAGGCCAAAGAGCCACGGCATCTCTCGCACAACTCCCTCGATTGATTCTGTCAGTTGTGCAATGTTACCGTTAATAAATGTGTCGCCCATCCACGCAATTCCGAAGATTGCTATCACAGCCTGCATCCCGGCAGGGAAAATAGAGCCTTTTGTGGCTGCAATGCCATCGGTGTGCGTCAGCAGCAGTATAAGGGCTGCGGCGCTCAGCATAATAATCTCAATGAGTATTGGCATCCCGACCGCCTCGCCGTCAAACGATGGACGCAGCGAGGGGATTGAGCCGAAGAACACAATCAGCACTGTGGCACATAGAAAAATACCAACCGACAGACGTGCATTCAATAGGCTTTTTATCTTGTTGCGTTCGGTGTGTTCCTCTTTAAAGATACCCTCGCGCAGGCGGCGCTGATACTCAGGGTCGTCGATAAGCTCCTTGCCCACACGCATCGAGAACAACGCTCCCACGAATATACCTATTAGTGTGGCGGGGACGCATATTTTCATAATGTCGAACAGACTGATATTGTAGCCGGTGAGCAGTCCCAGCAGAGCCACTGTGGCTGCCGAGATGGGGCTTGCGGTTATTCCCTGTTGCGAGGCAATGACGGCAATTCCCAACGGGCGCTCGGGGCGTATCTTGCTGTCGGCGGCAACCTCGGCAATGACGGGCAGTACCGAGTAGGCAACGTGCCCCGTACCTGCCAAGAATGTGAGCGTGTAGGTTACAAAGGGTGCAAGAATGGTTACGTGCGAGGGGTTACGGCGCAATATGCGTTCGGCAATTTTTACCATATAGTCGAGGCCTCCCGCAGCCTGCATACACGATGCAGCCGATATTACGGCGGCAATCATAAGCATCACATCAATAGGTGGCGAGGTGGGTTCAAGGCCAAAGACAAATGTAAGTAGCGCGAGGCCTATTCCTCCCATTACTCCGAGCCCTATTCCACCCAATCGGGCGCCTATTATTATGGCTGTTAGTACAAATAGTAGTTGTATGAGCATATATTTGTTATTTTAGGCCAATATTGTAATAAACGAGCTAAAAACCTCAAATTTGCTTGAATATTTTTGTTGTAAGTGCCGACTGTATATCGTCCGACGTGCTAATATACTCATAAAATTGTATTTTCCCACCCGTTATCACCTTTTTTTCTGTCGAGTGGGTGATAATATTGCGACAAAAATGCACCACTTGTTCATTTGGGCGCATTCTTGTCGCAATTCTTGGCAGAGGTCTGCCGCTCTATTATCCTATGGCAATATTTCTACTTGTGTGCTGAGGCTGCGTGGGCGTCTTTTTAGGAATTTCTATGCTCAGAACACCGTTGCTCATTTTAGCCTCAATCTTAGTGCTATCTACATCCTCGGGCAGTAGCAGTGTCTGCTTGAATTTTGTATAGGAAAATTCGCGGCGCAGAAAACGTCCTTTAGGCTCTTCACTCTCTTTGCCCGGTGTACTTTCTTTGTGGTCGCAACACTCCTTGCCATCTTTGCATCCGCAATTTTTCTCCATTGTGATGCACAGATTATTGTCGCTGTTTAGATGGATATTGAAATCCTCTTTTGTCATTCCGGGGGCAGCAACCTCTACTGTGTAGCATTTCTCGCCTTCGAGCACATTTATTGCGGGAACTGTGCTACTGCTGTGAATCATCCAGTCGTTGTTGAAAAAGTCGTTGAAAATACTTGGAATCCATCCTTGTGATGTTCCTCGTCTTACAGGCATACTCATTTTTTCTTTCTTTTTAGTTGTTTATATATCGGGTTAATTGTTTTTTGACATAACGGCGTCGGGGGTGGCGAGTGGTGCTTTCTGACACTGACGTATGCAGGAACGTCGGTTTTTGGGCACTTTTCTTATTGTCAAGAGGGCCATCCGGCGACGCCGTTGTATAATAAAAACACCCCATCGGTCTTGTTGTTTGGACGATGGGGCGTTATTTGTATTTTTTTAACAATCGAGTGTGCTCCCGCTGCGCTGTTCCTGCTGTTGGGTTTTATGTAAAAGCTTGTAAATGAGCTTTTTATGTGTAACTGCGGGGCGCGATTATATAATGTGCGCTGTTCCTTCTATCTCAATGAGTAGCTCGGGACGGCAAATGTCGCTCACAAGATAGTGCTTGAGTGGTGTGGGGTAGTGCTCTTGCATATACCGTTGTACGGCGGGAATATCGTTCTTGTGCTTTACGTATATGCGCAGAAAATCGTATTCTGTGCTGTTGCACCGGGTGGGGATATTCTCTTTTGCTACTAAATGGTTCATTATCTGCATTGTGGCCTCGGTCTGTGCAAGAATATCGTTGCTGTGCGAGCTTGCCTCGCCGCGTATGGCTGCTGTTCCCGAGATGTGTATTGTGTCGGCGGTCAGACGGGCACGCTCGAATTTTGGCGTGCTTTTTTCGTTGCTTTCGGTCTGCCGATTGTCGGCAAGAACCTGTTTCGAGTAGCTGTGGGCTGCTATTTGCAGGGGGTTGTCAATAGGGCTGTTTATTGTATCGGTAGCTTGCAGGGCATACAGGTCAATCATCACTCCGCCGGCACTGCTGCCTATGCCTGTGGCTGCGGGGTAGCCGTTGCTCCACTGCGCACCCGAATAAAAAAGGCTGCGTGCGTCGTTGAATTCTTGATAATTCTGGCTGCCTTCATTTTCTATTGTTATTCCCTCGATGTAATTCCATTGACGATAAATGTCGCTTATGGCAAAATTGCTTGCGGCGAGTATCTCTTTTATCTGCTCGAAGATGTCAAGTGCCTGTGCATAGGTCGATTGTTCGAGGCTGTCGGGAATAAGGCCGCTTGTCATAAGCTCGCGTGTGCTCTCTCTCTTAATAATTATGTAGTTGCTGTGGTGCTCAATAATGGCGTCGGCGGTGTCTGCTGTTATGACCTCGGCCTTCAGAAGCCCGTCGGCTGTCTCTTGTGCTACGTAGCTTAGCAGTGGGGTTTCTGTGGGGAATGCTTTTTTGAGGCTCGCTTCGAGGGTGTTGCGGATGGATAGGTAGTTGCCCGGGCCATCGGCTTTTAGAAAGAACACGGTTTTTAATATTTTGTGTTCCTTGGGTATGTTGCGCAGAATCTCCTGTGCCATATTTTCTATGGTATCGGGATTTTTGGCGCTGTATAATTGTTTGTCTTTTGCGAGCATTTTTGTTTCTTATTGTTGCGTAGCTGTTTATTGTCTGCTATTTTTTGTAGCTTGCCAAGGCAATTGTGAAACAGCTTTTTAATCAATTTCTAAAATCACGCGAAGATAAAGAAAATATTTGATTTTTTCAATTTTTAATTGCCATTCTGTGATTGACTTTTGTTTATACGCTGCTCTGTTTGCATTGAGAGGTTGTTTGGGGCTCTATGAAAGCGGCTCTTAAATAATAAAATAGAGTGCACCGAAATTCGGTGCACTCTATCAGTGGCTTATTTATTTGTCGATTACTCGCCGCTTTCGAGCTTGCTCTTGAGTGCTGCAAGTGCGTCAATATCGCCAAGTGTTGTAGAGGCTGCCTGATTCTGGATAGCAGGTGTCTCCTCAACTGCCTTCTTGCTGCTCTTGCGAGCTGCTGCGGCTGCTTTCTTCTCGGCTTTCTCCTCGGCCTTAGCTACATCCTCGAAGATGCGGCTGTGCGAGAGGATGATTCTCTTAGCCTCTTTGTTGAACTCAATTACCTTGAATTCGAGTTTCTCCTCGGCCTTAGCCTGCGAGCCGTCCTCTTTTACAAGGTGTTTGGGAGTTGCAAAGCCCTCAACACCGTAGGGGAGTGATACAACTGCGCCCTTGTCGATGAGCTCAGTGATTACACCCTCGTGGATTGAACCAACTGTGAATACAGTCTCGAATACGTCCCAAGGATTCTCCTCAAGCTGCTTGTGGCCAAGGCTCAAACGACGATTCTCCTTGTCAATTTCGAGTACCTGTACCTCGATGCTCTCGCCAATCTGAGTAAACTCAGAGGGGTGTTTAATCTTCTTTGTCCAAGAGAGGTCGCTGATGTGGATAAGGCCGTCAACACCCTCCTCAATCTCAACGAAGATACCGAAGTTTGTGAAATTGCGTACTTTTGCGCTGTGCTTTGAACCAACGGGGTATTTCTCCTCGATGTTTGTCCAAGGATCCTCCTTGAGCTGCTTGATACCCAAAGACATTTTGCGCTCGTCGCGGTCGAGTGTAAGGATAACTGCTTCAATCTCGTCGCCCACCTTCATAAAGTCTTGAGCCGAACGCAAGTGCTGGTTCCAAGACATCTCTGATACGTGGATAAGACCCTCAACGCCGGGAGCAATCTCGATGAATGCACCATAATCGGCCATAACAACTACCTTACCCTTAACAATGTCGCCAACTTTGAGGTTGGGGTCGATAGCATCCC
>CAYYEL010000078.1:0-10155 GCA_964470845.1 uncultured Bacteroidaceae bacterium
AGTGCTTTTACAAATTTATTTCGTAATGTTGCACTTGCTGGTTGACTCTGCAGTCTGCAAACAAAATAAACTCAATACTTATTTAATAATAATTTTATTCTTATTTAATTTTGTAAGTGCGCAAAATAAGTTGTATTTTCGCAAAATATTGTGCCGGAGAATTGTGCGCGGCTTATGCTGCGTATGTCGTTTGGAGTTTACACTGATAAACAATGTTGCCGGTACTGAAACTGATACAGACAATTAAATTATTGATTATAAATTATTAAAACTTTAATTAACATTAAACTATGAGAAAACGATTTCTTTCTTTGACCGTAGTTGCTTTATCGTTCTTGGCCTCGGCTATGGCTCAAGATTTGAAAGGCTTTGCTTACGGTGATGCAGCTGCTCCTTCGGGTGGCGAGTGGGAGTCGCCTACAGAGTTGTCTCTTAACAAGGAACAGCCCAAAGGTTGGTTCTTTACATTTGCCAATGAAGAGAGTGCACGTAAAGTACTTCCCGAGCATAGCGAGTATTATATGTCGCTCGATGGAACGTGGAGCTTCAATTGGGTGGGCAATCCTTGGGAGCGCCCCGAGGAGTTCTACAAGCCCGATTATGATGTGTCGTCGTGGGACAAGGTTCAAGTACCAATGAGCTGGAACGTCTATGGATTGCAAAAGGACGGCAGTCAGAAATATGGTACACCCATTTACGTGAACCAGCCTGTAATCTTTAAACACAAGGTTGCAGTAGGCGATTGGAAAGGTGGTGTAATGCGCGAGCCCGCCAAACATCATTCGACATATAAAAACAGAAATGAGGTGGGTTCTTATCGTCGTACATTTAATATTCCGGCCGAGTGGAACGGTCGCGAGATTTATATAAATTTCGACGGTGTTGATTCATTCTTCTATCTGTGGATAAACGGTAAATATGTGGGATTCTCGAAGAATTCGCGTAATCTTGCTGCATTCAACATTACAAAATATCTTATTGAGGGCGAAAATATTGTAGCTGTTGAGGTTTATCGTAACAGCGACGCATCGTTCCTTGAGGCACAGGATATGTTCCGCCTGCCGGGCATCTTCCGTACAGTGTCGCTGACATCTACCAACCCTGTCGAGATTCGTGATATTCGCGTGCTCACCGACCTTGATGCACAATACAAGGATGCTGTTGCAAAAATAGCAGTAGATGTTCGTAACCTCGGTAAGAAAGCCGCCAAAGGTTACAAATTGCAGGCTCAGCTTTATAAAAATGCTCTTTACAGCGACGATAATGAAATTGTAGAGGGTGCCAAGATTGCGGGCGATGTTGCAGTTGTTGCAGCCGGAACAAAAACCACGGCACAGCTTGAAATTGCAGTCGAAAATCCTGCAAAATGGAGTGCCGAGGAGCCCAACCGTTACACACTGCTTGTTCAGCTGCTCGATAAAAAAGGTCGTGTGGTTGAGACTGCATCTACCCACATAGGCTTCCGCGAGGTCGTGATACGCGACACTAAGGCCGAGGACGATGAATTCGGCCTTGCAGGACGCTACTACTATCTTAATGGCAAGCCCATCAAGATGAAGGGTGTTAACCGCCACGAGAGTAACCTTGAGCGCGGACACGCCATTACACGCGAGCAGATGGAAAAAGAGGTTATGTTGATGCTTCAAGGCAACATCAACCACGTGCGTTGTGCTCACTATTCCGACGCTCCCTATTGGTACTATCTGTGTGATAAGTACGGAATATACCTCGAAGATGAGGCTAACATCGAGAGCCACCAGTATTACTATGGCGAGGCGTCGCTATCGCACGTTCCCGAATTCCAAGATGCACACGTTGCACGTGTAATGGAAATGGCACACGCTACAATGAACCGTCCTTCGGTTGTTATATGGTCGCTTGGAAACGAGGCCGGCCCCGGTGTGAATTTTGTTAAGGCCTACGAGGCACTGAAAGCATTCGATGCTTCACGTCCCGTGCAATACGAGCGCAACAATAATATCGTGGATATGGGCTCGAATCAGTATCCCTCAATAGGTTGGGTGCAGTATGCGGTGCAGGGTAACGCAAACATAAAATATCCTTTCCACATTTCGGAGTATGCTCACTCGATGGGCAATGCAGCCGGTAATCTCAAAGACTATTGGGATGCTATGGAGAGCACCAACTTCTTTATGGGTGGTGCAATATGGGATTGGGCCGACCAGAATTTCTGGAATTACGACAAAAAGACAGGTGAGAAATATATGGGCTATGGTGGCGACTTTGGCGACCGTCCCAACGACCACCTCTTTAGTCTGAACGGAATATTATTTGCCGACCACACACCCAAGCCACAATATCGGGAGGTTAAGAAAGTGTATCAGAATGTTGGAATTTCGATGCTTGAGGATGGACGAGTGAAGATTTTCAACAAGCGCTACTTTAAATGCCTATGCGATATGAATATTCGTGCATCACTGTGGGAGGATGGTAAAGAGGTTGAGCACTTCTTTATGCCCGATATGGTAATTGCACCTCGCACAAGCAAAGAATTCAAATTGCAGTTTGGAAATTATCAGATGAAGGCCGACAAGGAGTATTTTGTAAAAATTCAGTTGATGCTGAAGAAAGACCGGCCTTGGGCCAAAAAAGGTTACGTGCAGATGGAGGAGCAACTACCTCTGAAGGCTGCCGAGAAGAGCATTCTGCTTGCCGACGCTGCCAAGGGTGCAAAGACCAAGATGGAGAAGAGCAAGGACAATGCAACAATCACCGTTGCGGCAGCCGATGGTTCGTTTGCAATTGTATTCGACAATGCAAAGGGTGTGTTCAAGAGCGTATCATACAATGGAAAAGAGGTATTTGCCGATGGTAATGTGATGAAGATAGGTGCTTATCGCGCTCCTGTCGATAATGACAACTGGGCTTGGAACAATTGGTTCAACAATGGTCTGCACAATCTTCAGGATAGTGTAATGTCTATTGTTACAAAAACCAATAAAGATGGCAGCGTGGTGTTGCAATATACCGTATATTCGCAAGCGCCTAATGCTGTACGTCGTGTAAGCCACGAGGATAACAGCTGGAGTTTCATTGAAGATAAGCGTGCATTCGACCAGAATGACTTCAACTTTATCTCGAACCGTATCTATACAGTATATCCCGATGGTTCGGTTGAACTGAACAGCAGCATCAGCGGCAGCAAGAATATCGACCTTGCCCGTTTGGGTTACGAGATTCAGCTTCCCAAGGAGTATTCTAACTATACTTATTATGGTCGCGGCCCTTGGAATAACTACAACGACCGTTGCTCGGGTTCGTTCATTGAGCAGTATAGCAGCAGTGTCGAGGCACAATTTGTAAACTTCCCCAAGCCTCAGGATATGGCCAACCGCGAGGATGTGCGTTGGGCTGCATTGACAAATGAGGCAGGCGAGGGTGTTATCTTTGTTGCAACCGAGGGAATGTCAACAACTGCACTTCCTTGGAACGACGTTGAGCTTACACTCGCAGCACACCCCTATCAGCTTCCTGCATCTTCGGGTACTTGGTTGCATCTTGACAAGAAGGTTAACGGTCTTGGCGGTAACAGTTGCGGACAGGGTGGCCCGCTCGACTACGACCGTGTGAAATCGGCCGAGAATACTATGGGCTTCATTATGCGTCCCGTTGTAAAGACCGACGATTATACTCAGAAGGCTAATGTTCTCCCTTCGGGAGTTGTTCCCGTTGTTCTCTCGCGCGACCTTAAGGGCGTGGTAACAATGAGTTGTAAGAAACCCGGTGCCGAGATTTACTATAAGATTGGCAAGCGCGGTAAGAAGACACTCTACACCGAGCCTGTGAATATGAGTAAAGGTGGTGATATTACTGTTTGGGAGAAGGCAACGCCCACACTTGCGGCTACATACAACTATCCCGAGGTAACAGCAATCCCCGTAACAGTGGTATTTGCATCGAGCCAAGAGAATGGTAACGAGGCTTCTAAGCTTGTCGATGGCGACCCCTCGACAATATGGCACACAATGTATTCGGTAACAGTGGCAAGCTATCCTCACTGGATTGATTTTGACGCTGCCGAGGAGACAATGATTAAGGGCTTTAAGTATATGCCTCGTCAGGATGGCGACAATGGCAACATCAAGGCTTACAGAATACAGATAAGCAACGATGGTAAGAATTGGAGCGAGCCTGTTTGCGAGGGTGAATTCGAGAGAAGCGCCAAAGCACAGGTGGTAATCTTTAAAGAGCCTGTAAAGGCACGCTACGTGCGTTTTACCGGACTGAATTCGCAGAATGGTCAGGATTTTGGCTCGGGTGCCGAGTTTGAGCTTATCAAGGTGCAGTAATAATCTGTTCCCATAAAGTGCTTTAAAACTTTATAAAATAAACCGTGCAGGGTTGGTTCTCTGCACGGTTACTATAAAAATTGCGATATAAACTTAAAAACAGTTCCTAAAGTAGATTGATATATAATGGAGTATATTAAGACTGAGATTGAAGGGGTGGTGATTATTGAGCCTCGGGTAATATGCGACGAGCGTGGATATTTCAAAGAGGCATTTTCGCAAGCCGATTTTGAGCGGAATGTGCGTCCTGTGAATTTTGTGCAGGATAATGAGTCGAAATCTTCTTACGGCGTGTTGCGCGGACTGCATTTTCAGAAAGGCAAGCACTCGCAGAGCAAACTTGTACGAGTGGTGAAAGGTGCTGTGCTGGACGTTGCTGTGGATATAAGACGCGGCTCTCCTACATTTGGAAAATATGTGGCGGTGGAACTTAGCGAGGAGAATCATCGGCAGTTGTTTGTGCCGCGAGGATTTGCTCACGGATTCTCGGTACTCACTCCCGAGGTAATCTTCCAATACAAATGCGATAATTACTATTGCCGCGAGAGTGAGGGCGCAATAGCTTGGGACGATGCTCAATTGGCAATAGATTGGCGTCTGCCTGCCGACAGGGTGATTCTCTCGGAAAAGGATAAGCATCACAAGCCGCTTGCCGAGGCTGATTATTTGTTCGATTATAATGAGGATTTATACAAATGAAAAATATTTTGATAACCGGTGCGAACGGTCAGCTTGGTAGTGAGATGCGACGTTTGGGCGAGCTTTCGTCCAATAATTATCTGTTCACCGATATTCAGGAACTTGATGTAACAGATGCAGCGGCTGTAAAGAGATTTATCGTGGAGAACGGTGTCGAGGTAGTGGTTAACTGTGTGGCCTACACAAATGTCGATAAAGCCGAGAGCGACGAGGATGCTGCATATAAAATAAACGCCGAAGCTGTCGAGAATATAGCACGCGCTGTAAAAGATGTAAATGGTACTCTGTTTCATATATCTACCGACTATGTCTTTGGAACAGACGGAAACACACCGCGCACCGAGGATATGCCGCTTGCACCTTTGGGCGCATACGGCCGTACAAAATTGGCGGGCGAGGAGGCTGTGGCTCGTGTTGGATGCAAGGCTGTTGTTATTCGCACAGCGTGGTTGTATAGTGAATTTGGGCACAATTTTGTAAAAACTATGCTGCGACTGACGGCCGAGAAAGAGAGCCTGAAAGTGGTGTTCGATCAAGTGGGTTCGCCAACATACGCCGGCGACCTTGCGCTTACAATATTCTCGATTATAGAGGGCGATGTTTACGAAGGAAAAGAGGGTGTATATCATTTTAGCGACGAGGGTGTGTGTTCGTGGTACGATTTTGCCGTCGAGATTGCGCGTTTAGCAGGACACAAGAATTGCCGTATTGAGCCGTGCCACAGCAGTGAATTCCCCTCGCCTGTTACCCGCCCGCCTTATTCGGTGCTCGATAAAAGCAAGATAAAAAATACTTTTGGGGTGGATATTCCTCATTGGCGCGAGTCGCTGATATACTGCTTGAAAAGAATATATGCCTCGAAACAGACACTCGGGTAGCCTATGAATAACAGAAGGTTGCTTCGCTCGTTTTATATACTTTTGGGTGCTGTAATATTGCTGCTGCTGGCATCGCCGTGGGGCGAGAGGCTTATGTTGCAGTGTCCCTTGTATAGCTTAACAGGGTGGGAGTGTCCTTTTTGTGGCACACAGCGTATGGTACGTGCGTTGTTGCATTGCAGGTGGATCGAGGCTCTTGATTATAATTGCTTGATGGTGGTTGCTTTACCACTGTTTTTTGTAGGGGGCTTCAGACTGTTGTTTCCCGATTTTGCTTCACGTCATCCGCGTATTACGTTGGCAATGTTTTTTACCGATAGGGCAATGCTTTTTTATGTTTTTCTACTATTGTTGTGGGGGATATTAAGAAATATGTTTAATTTATAATAAAGTACTTATGGAAACAAAATCTATTTTACCCGATTTGAATGTTGGTGATATATTTAAATGTGCTTGGGCTTACACAAAAAAACATTTTTTACCGGTGCTCCTTATTGTGTTTTTAACATATATGGTAACATCGTTGCCTAACAGTTATTTAAATTTAAGCTATTTGAGCGCTTTTATGAGTAGTGAAGCTTTCTTAACCGAGGAGCAGTGGATTGAAAATTTATTAAATGATAATCCTCTCTTTTTAATAAAAGATGCTTTTTGGTACGATAATTGCCTCAATAATAGCATCTTTTATCAGGGTTTATTTGGACTTGGTTAGGTATCGTGTGCTTGTTAGTGCTATTGAGACTGATAATGTTGATTTAACTGCTGCTTTAAAGGGCGGTTTTCGTGGTTACTGGTTTTACTGGGTGTCATTGTTGCTGTTAGGAATATGTGTAGCTATTGGGACGTTATTCTGTGTGCTTCCCGGTATTTTCTTTGAGATACGCCTTATCTTTGTTCCTATATTGGCTGCGAATAAACCTGAACTTACAATAAGTGAGGTTTTTGCACGTTCTTGGAAAATGACCGAAGGTAATTTCTTGGAACTTTTGTTGTTGGGAATTGTTGCGATGTTGATTTTGGTTGCCGGAGTTTTTGTGTGTTGTGTGGGTGTTATCCCGGCAATTATAATTGTTAATTTTATGTTTGCTGAGGCTTACCATCGTTTGCTTGGTGAGGGCGGTAATGAAGAGCCTGTTAATGATAATTCGCAACAACCGGCTTATGTGAAAGATGTAAAAGAGGGATATGTAAAAGAATGATTTTTTTGTGTAATTCAATAAATAACAGAAGCGCCTTTTAAAAGGCGCTTCTGTTATTTATTGAATATTGCTATCGAGTAACCTAATCGTGCCGATATTGTATTGTTGGCCGAGCGTCCGAAATCATCGGTCTTGGAGTTGTTGAATATGTCGCTTAGGCCATAGTAGTAACGGCCTTCGATAAAGAAATTGCCTATCTTGGTTTTGAGCTCAAGGCCAAGGCCGCCTGCGATGCCATATTCAAATTTGTTGTCGATGTTTTTGCCATAGACCGGTTGTGTGCTTGTCGGACGGCTGTCGATGCTCCACTTGCCTATATACTCCTCTTTGTCGTCTAACAGAAAGCCTATTTGTGGGCCTAAATTTATGAAGAATTGTACTCCGCGAGGTTCGCTGCCGAATGCCAAATGGGCTAAAAATGGAATTTCTAAATAATTTAATGTGCGTTTGTAGCTGTTGCCGCTGTTGTCGTCGAAATCCTCTTCCCAGCCTCGTTGCGAAAAGTTGGCCTCAATCTGTGCTGCGCATATCATTTTAAAGTATTTTTCACTTGTGTAACGCAGGCTGATACCGCCATTGAGGGCATTGAGATATTTTTGACCTATTTTGGGCTGCATATCCATTTGGCTCATATTCAGTCCGCCTGCAATGCCCACCTCAAGGATGTTGCGTGGTTGCTCAATCTGTGCTGTCGCTGTTATTGCAACAAGCAGCAGTGTTATTATGGGGAGTGCTCGTTTAATCATTTTTTGTCAAAGTCTATTTTTTCGATAGAATATCGGGGTGTGTAGTGTATGAAATATATTTTTTTGTTGACCATTCCTCCCCAATTGTTTACACGCTCGAATTTAAAGCCTGTCTGTACGGGGGTAAAGGATACTTTGTTTATGTTGTCTGGCATATTGTTGCCGAATTTACTCATTGCAAGTAAAAAGACGTAGCCGGTGTCGTAGCCCAACATCCCGTATCGTGGGTATATGTTCTGCGGAGCGCGGTTGTACCAGCGGATATACTCGTTCTGGAATGCGTTTGCTTCGGGCAGAGTGTAATGGCTGAAGAACGAGGCGTAGAAGTATGTATCGACCTCGTAAATTTCGTTGCGCATATTGCCTGCGTATATCTGCCACTCGGGATAGCCGAATAGTTTAAAGTCGGGAAGGTCGATTGTGTCGTTGTTTAGCAGTATGAGCGAGGGTATGAGTGTGCTTAGGGTAACTTCATTTGATGAGGTGGGGATGAATATGTTTTGTTTGTCGTCGCGCATTATGCCTTTTAGTATGGAGTCGTTGACTTCCATATTTGTAATTGTTTCGAGCGGAAGTGTCGAGTGGGGTGTTCCGCGTTGTTTGAAACTCTCGGTGAGGGCTGATACAAACTCTTTTTTGTTGTTTATGCTGTCGCTTATGAATATTACGTTGGCGTTGGGAAATTCTACGTCGAAGTGGTCTATTACTTCGGAGTAGAAGTAGGATTGCATTGTGTTTACAACATATACCATCGGGTTACGGAATATTTCGTCCTCTTTGGATGTGAATGGTATTACGAGGGGTATCTCTTTTTGGCGTGCAAAGTCGGCCAATTGTTTGTTGTGCTTGGGGTAGAGGGCGCCAAAGATAATGTCCATATTGTCGAGCTCGCCGCTGGCGATGAGTGGTTCGAGGCTGTTGCTCTCTTTGCCCGAGTCGTATGTGTGTATCTCGAATGAGTAGCCGAAACGCTTGAGCTTTTCTACTGCCATTAGAAAGCCTTCGTAATATTCTATCATACGCGACTGCTCGTTGGGCGAGTAGCTGTCGAGTACAAAGGGGAGTATTATGGCGGCACGTATGCCCTCGAAGGTGTCTTGTGAGGCTATTGAGTCTTTCAGTTGCTCGATGCGACTGAATACCTCGGCGTTTGTCTCTTCTTTCTTTTTTTGCTCAAGCTCTTTGAAGCGCATCAGTGCAAGCTCGCGGCTTGAGTAGGGGATATTTACTATTGTGTTTTTCTTGAGTTTGTTCTTTTTTATGTCGGGGTTGACTGCTCGAAACTCTTCTTCGGTTATGTTGTAGAGTTTTGTTATTTTATAGACGGTCTCGCCACGCTCTACCTTGTGGGTGGTGCGTATGGGAATTGTGTCGGGCTCGGAAGGGGCTGTTTGCGGTTGCTCGGCGGCTGCGGGCTGTGGTTGTGTCTTGGGTGTGGGGATTAGTATAACCTCGCCACTGCGGAAATTGGATATACTGAGACCCGGGTTGGCTTCGCATATTTCTTGTGGGGTTATACCATATTTCTGCCCTAAGCGGTAGAGTGTCTCGCCCGGCTGTATTGTGTGGTAGCGTTCACTGCTTTCGGTGTTGCCTTGTTGGGGCTGTTGTCTGTTTTGGCGTATTTTTATTTTTTGCCCTATTGATAACTTGTTTACGCACTCGGGATTCTGGTCTATTATCTCTTTAACCGTTGTCTGATACATACGGGAGATTGAGTATAGTGTTTGTCCTTTGCTTACTGTGTGTATGAAATAGTCGCCGTTCTGGGCGTTTGCTATTGTTGTGAACAGGAGGAACAGTAGTGTTAAATATGTGATTTTTTTCATATTCTGAATATCGGGTTTATTGGGTTGTCTTGTTTGCTTATGTTATATATTTTGCAAATGTAATGAAAAACGATGAAACAGAGGCTTAAAAATTGTTTTTTGTGGGTGCTTTTGACTAAAGTGTGAATATTTTTTGTTTGTCTTTATAAAATAAGTGGCGGTGTTTGCTCGTTTATTTGTATGTGGCCTTGCGCCTGATGTGTTTTTGCCTTTGGCGATGTTTGGCTGCGCTCATTGCGTGTGAAAATAAATTTTTACCCATTCGCTTGTACAACTTTTACTCGTTTATTTGTATCTTCGCAAGATGAATGGAATTTAGAAGCTGTTTAAATTTATATTGCCAAGCGTTTTAATATAAATGACGGTGAAACAAATGATACGGCTTCTATTATGATAAATGTTTTTATAAGTTTAAACAACTTCTTAATATGACAAAAGGTTTGAATTTTATTTTTATATTGGGATTGCTTTTTCTTCCTGTCTGTTTGGTGGCG
>CAYYEL010000079.1:0-10029 GCA_964470845.1 uncultured Bacteroidaceae bacterium
CTTGCGTCGTTGGTTAAATGTGCCTTTTACAATCTGCTTGAACAGCGCCTCGTCGCAGGGGAGGGTGGTGCGACTGTTGCGTTTCATACGAACAACGGCGCTCTTGACCTTGGGCGGGGGCGAAAAAACAGTCTCGGGGACGGTGAACAGATATTCTACGTCGTACCATAATTGTACAAGAATGCTCAGAATGCCGTAGTCTTTCTTGCCCGGCGATGCTGCCAGACGCTCGCCCACCTCCTTTTGAATCATCCCACTGCAATATGGGATAAACTCTTTGTTGTCGAGCATCTTAAAGAATATCTGGCTCGATATATTATAGGGGTAGTTGCCTATGAGCATAAAGGGAGTGCCGCCAAAGATACGGTCTAGGTGCATTTTTAGAAAATCGTCGGGGATTATATTCTCCTCGCCCAGTATAGGCATATTTTTACGCAGATAATCGACCGACTCCTCGTCAATTTCGACAACTTTCAGCGGATGCTCTTTTCTTAGCAGAAACTGTGTGAGCACGCCCATTCCGGGGCCCACCTCAAGCACGGGTACTCCGGGACAAATATCGACAGTATCGGCGATTTTCATTGCAACGTCAAGGTCGGTCAGAAAATGCTGTCCTAATCTTTTCTTTGCTTTTACGGCTTTCATCGTTGTTACTGCTTTTAGTGGTTAATGTAATTATTTCTTAAAAAAAAGTCAAATACTCCCTAAAAAAATGGAGAAATTTTAAGAAACTGCTATCTTTGCAAACGGCTAACCTTAGCCGTGGCTTTGTCCTGCTGTCGTGCAGGCCATTGCCTGCAAAGGTAACCAAAACTCTCAAATCTGCTTAGAAACTTGTGAAAAAGATTTTAAATATTCTCATAAAAACAGGCCTGCCACTGCTTTTGGGTGCAATAATCCTATATTGGATATACCGGAATTACGATTTTGCATATATCCAAGAGGCATTGAATACGATGGATATGTGGTGGTTCTGGCTGTCGTGCGTCTTTGGAGTGCTGAGCCACGTTATTCGCGGCTGGCGCTGGCGTCTGACGCTCGCTCCTCTTGGTTACAGGCCTGCCAATGACAATTGTGTCTATTCGGTCTTTATTGCCTATGCTGCCAATCTTGTGGTGCCCCGTGTGGGCGAGGTGTCGCGTTGTGTGGTGCTCGAACGCTACGATAGAGTGCCGTTTGCACAGTCTTTGGGTACGCTTGTCTCAGAGAGGCTCGTCGATACGGTAATGGTGCTGCTAATCACTCTTGTGGCAGTGTT
This sequence comes from uncultured Bacteroidaceae bacterium, assembly GCA_964470845.1. Classification (GTDB taxonomy): domain Bacteria; phylum Bacteroidota; class Bacteroidia; order Bacteroidales; family Bacteroidaceae; genus HGM04593. The sequence continues at coordinate 1,259 of CAYYEL010000079.1, forward strand.
GTCGCAGTGGACGGTGTTCCGTGCTTTTGTCGTCGAGGCCGGCGGTGTCTCGCACGGCGGAATATTCTCGTCGGTGGGGCGTATGGCAATTTTGTTACTCTCGGCAGCGGCAGTGTGCATTGTGCTCTATTTTCTGATAAGGCGTTTGTCGTTGTGGGGACGTGTGAAAAGCTTTGTTTCGCGTTTCTACGAGGGTTTTATGTCGCTCACCAAGATGCGCCACTTTTGGCTCTTCATTATAGAAACAGTGGGAATATGGTTCTGCTATTTTATGCAATTTTATCTTTGTTTCTTCTGTTTCGATTTTAGTAGCGGGCTCTCGGTAGCTGCTGCACTGTTGCTTTTTGTAGCCGGCAGTGTTGCAGTGGTTGTTCCCACCCCTAACGGTGCAGGCCCGTGGCATTTTGCGGTTATGAGTATTATGATGCTTTATGGTGTTTCGTCAACCGATGCGGGTGCATTTGCGTTGATAGTACATTCGCTGCAAACGCTGCTTGTGGCGTTGCTTGGTATTGTCGGGCTTATAATGTTGCAATTTAAAAGATAACTCAATTATTAACCTTATAAAATATATCAAAAATGGCTATTACAATTAAAGATTTACAGCCTCGTGAAGTGTGGAAGAACTTTGAGGCATTGACACAGATTCCTCGTCCCTCGGGACATCTTGAGAAAATACAGAAGTATCTGCTCGATTTTGGAAAGAGCATAAACGTCGAAACGTGGCAAGATGAGGCCGGAAACATTATAATGCGTAAGCCTGCCACTCCCGGGCTCGAAGATCGCAAGGGTATAATTCTTCAGGCACATATGGATATGGTGCCCCAGAAAACTCCCGACAGCACACATAATTTCGAGACCGACCCCATCACCACAGTTGTAAAGGGCGATTGGTTGTATGCCGATGATACCACCCTTGGCGCAGATAACGGCCTTGGTGTTGCAGCCATTATGGCCATTTTCGAGGATAACAGCCTTCAGCACGGCCCTCTTGAGGCACTTATCACAGCCGACGAGGAGACCGGTATGTACGGAGCGTTCGGCCTTAAAGGTGGCGAGCTTCAGGGTAGTATTTTGCTCAATCTCGACAGCGAGGAAGAGGGCGTATTGTACATCGGTTGCGCAGGCGGCCTCGATATTACCGCAACAATGGAGTTTATGGAGGTAGAGCCTTACGAGGGCGAGGTTGCCGTTGCCGTACAGCTCAAGGGGCTGCGTGGCGGACACTCGGGTCTCGAAATTAACGCCGGTCGCGGTAACGCCAATAAATTGATGGCTCGCTTCGTGCGCGAGGCAATGGACGAGTGTGGCGTAAGCCTTGCAAGCTGGAACGGAGGTAATATGCGTAATGCAATTCCCGCAAGCTGCCGCGTAGTGCTTACACTGCCCGTTGAGGGTGTCGAGGAACTGAAGGCTATCGCAGCAAAGTGCGAGGCTCTTTACAACAGCGAATATGCAACAATCGAGGAGGGAATTACACTGACAGTCGAGGAGTGCGAGATGCCCGAGACAGTTGTACCCGAGGAGATTCAGGACAATCTCATTGATGTAATTCTTGCCTGCCACGATGGAGTACTTCGCTTTATTCCCACAATCCCCGACACTGTCGAGACATCGAGTAACCTCTCAATAGTAACAATTGCCGACGGTGCAGCCCAGATAAATATCCTTGCACGCAGCTCTTGCGACACAATGAAAGAGTTCCTTGCACTGCAACTTTCGAGCTGCTTTGCAATGGCAGGAATGAAGGTCGAGCTCAGTGGCGGTTACAGCGGCTGGCAGCCCAATGTAAATTCGCCTCTGCTTGCAGCGCTTAAAACGGCCTACTGCGATATGTTCGGCAAGCAACCCGATGTGCGTGTAATTCACGCAGGATTGGAGTGCGGTATAATATCTACAAATTACCCGGGAATGGATATGGTCTCTTTCGGACCCACACTGATGTCGCCTCACTCGCCCACCGAGCGTGTCGAGATTCCCACAGTCGAGAAATTCTATTCTCTTGTTAAAGCATTGGTCGTTAACGGTGTGTTATAAAATTATAAGATTTTTGTAAAAAAAATAACAGATTCTGCATTGCGGCAGGAAAAAATCATTACTTTTGCCATCGGCGGTGTGATTTTGTCCTGCCGTTTTTTAAGTACTAATCTAAACATTTAATGATTATGAAAAAGAATGTGAAAATTGCAGCTATCCTGCTATCAATGTGTATTGTAATGTCGTCGTGTATAGGTTCGTTCAGCCTCACAAACAAGCTTAAAGATTGGAATATGGGTATAGGAAATAAATTTGTAAACGAGCTTGTGTTTGTTTGTATGCACATTGTTCCTGTATATGAGGTTACAATTCTTGCCGATGTACTTGTGCTCAATTCAATTGAATTCTGGACAGGAAACTCGGCTATCAGCAAGAATGTTGGCGATACAAAGATTGTAAAGAACAGCAACGGCGAGAATGTTACAATTACAGTACAGGAGAATGGTTACAACCTTTCTAACGGCGAGACTGCAATGAATCTTATATTTGACGAGGCCGACAACAGCTGGAGCGTCGAGTACAATAATCAGATTAACAAACTTATGAGCATCGATGGTAACAACGCACAACTCTATCTGCTCAACGGACAAACAATGAACGTATCACTCGACGAGGCCGGAGTAAATGTGGCACGTCAGTTGATGTACGATTATGCTCAGAAATAAATTCTTTCTTTAAATAAGTTTGCAGAATATCGGTGTGTCATAATTAACAAACTACTTCGTTGTTATCAATATTAAGGCTCAGTCGAGTACTAATGTACACTCCTTTCGCCTTAAATCTCAACACCTTGTATTTTGTCAATTCTTACAAACCTAAAGGAGCTGTGCCCAAATTTTATTTTGACACAGCTCCATTTTTTTGTGCGGCAAAAAAACTTTATTCAAACAGATATAAAAAAGAAAAAAATGAGTAAGTTTGCCTTAAAGAACAGCACTATGGAACATCCCGAGAATGACAAGGCTTATAAAGGATTGAAAGTGAACAACGGAGTCGAGAAATTAAACTCCATAAACCCCTATCTGTCGCAGATGAAGCGTCGCAAGGCTGCCCGGCTCACAGCCGACGATTATGTCGATGGCATTCTAAGAGGCGACGTAACAATACTCTCGCGTGCAGTAACGCTTGTCGAGAGCCTGTTACCGCAGCATCAAGAGGTTGCCCAAGAGGTAGTCGAGCGCTGTCTGCCCCATTCGGGGCGCTCGGTGCGCGTGGGCATCACAGGTGTCCCGGGAGCCGGTAAAAGTACCTCAATCGACGCTTTCGGAATGCACGTGCTCTCCGGGCGTGGCGGAAAATTGGCCGTGCTTGCCGTTGACCCCAGCAGCGAGCGCAGCAAGGGCAGCATTTTGGGCGACAAGACGCGAATGGAGCGTCTTTCGGCTCACCCCGACGCTTTTATCCGCCCCAGCGCCTCGGCCGGTTCTTTGGGCGGTGTCGCACGCAAGACACGCGAAACTATAATCCTGTGCGAGGCTGCGGGTTACGACACCATTTTTGTCGAGACTGTGGGAGTGGGGCAGAGCGAGACGGCAGTCTATTCAATGGTCGATTTTTTCTTGCTTTTGCAGATTGCGGGAGCAGGCGACGAACTTCAAGGCATTAAACGCGGAATTATGGAAATGGCCGACGGCATTGTGATAAACAAGGCCGACGGAGCAAACATCGAGGAGGCCAAGAGGGCAGCCGCACACTATCGCAATGCCTTGCAACTGTTCCCGATGCCCCCAAGCGGAATACGTCCGCAGGTGCTCACCTATTCGGGCTTCTATAATATAGGAATAAAAGAGGTGTGGGATATGATATACGGCTATCTTGCCGCAGCAAGAAAAAACGGCAGCTTCGACGCCCGACGCCACCATCAGGCCAAATATTGGATGTACGAGACCATAAACGAGCAGTTGCGCTCGCGTTTCTACAATGCCCCGGCCATCGACAACCTTCTTGCCACGTACGAACGCGACGTTCAAGAGGGGCGCATAACCTCATTTGCCGCAGCTGCCAAACTGCTCGATATTTTCGATACTCTGTAACCGCTTATGACAACAAAAAAAGAGGTCAGAAGATTGGTACGTGCAGCCCTTGCTGCAATGAGCGACGAGGAGAAACGCATCGAGGCCGGGCACGTGTCGATGCTCGTCCTGCAACACCCGGCAATAGAGCACGCCCGCACGATAGCTCTTTTCGCCTCGTTGCCCGATGAAATTGATACCTCGGCATTGATAAAAAAACTATCGCAAAAAGCACGCCTTGTTCTGCCCCGAATAAGCGGCGATAATATGGATTTTTACCCCTACGCGCCCGAGGCTATGAAGCAGGGTTATATGGGAATAGCCGAGCCTTGTGGCTCTGTGCCCGTTGCCCCCGCCGAGATTGATGCGATGATTCTTCCGGGCGTTGCCTTTACTGCCGAAGGTGGGCGCTTGGGACGCGGCAAGGGATATTACGATAAATACCTCTCGCGCAGCGACTTCCGCGCCTGTACAATCGGAGTCTGTTACAGCGTGCAACTGTTGCCGACGCTTCCCGTCGAGCCACACGACAAACGGCTCGACGAGGTGATTGCGGCTTCTTGTATATAATTATTGGGGGTATTTTGATACCCCCAATAATTATATACATATTAAAGATTCTTCTATTGAATGTCGTTTACTATTCTTAGCTGCTGGCGGATACTCTCGGAGTGGATAACCTCGAAAATATCTTTCATCGCCTCGACGTCGAGGCTGTGCAGGGCGCTGCCTGTGGCGAATCGTTCCATAGTCTCGTTGTAGCGGAAAGGCTGGAACACTCTGAGCCCCTTCTCGCGCTTCACCTCGCCAATCTCACGTGCAATCTGCATACGCTTGGCAATCAGTCGCACAAGCTCGCTGTCAATCTCGTCGAGCAAGGTGCGGTAGCGCGAAATTTCGCCACTCTCGCCCTCGGCTGTACGGTGCACAAGGCGGTCGAGGATTATGAAAAGTTCCTCGGGCACTACCTGTTGGCGATTGTCGCTCAGTGCGCACTCGGGGCGACAGTGTGTCTCAATCATCAATCCGTCGAAATTCAGGTCCATAGCCTCTTGCGAGAGCATTGCCAGAAGCTCGCGCTTGCCTGCAATGTGGCTGGGGTCGCACAGCAGTGGCAGCTGTGGCAGTCGGCGTTTGAGCTCAAGGGGCAGTTGCCATTGTGGCGAGTTGCGGAAAATTTTTTCGCCGTAGGACGAAAAGCCGCGGTGTATGCAGCCTAAGCGTGTAACGCCGGCGTTGTTCAGTCGCTCAAGGGCGCCTATCCACAGCTCAAGGTCGGGGTTGACGGGGTTTTTCACAAGTACGGGAATATCGACGCCGCGCAGTGCATCGGCAATGTCCTGTACTGCAAATGGGTTGGCGGTGGTGCGTGCACCTATCCACAGAATGTCAATGCCTGCTGCAAGGCTCTGCTCTATATGTTCGGGGGTGGCAACCTCGGTGGCTACCGGCATCGATAGCTCCTCGCGCACGCGCTTGAGCCACGGAAGCCCCTCTTTCCCTACTCCCTCGAAGCATCCGGGTTTTGTTCGGGGCTTCCATATTCCTGCACGGAAGAATGTTACTCCTTTTTTCGACAGAGCACGTGCTATCTGCATCACCTGCTCTTCGCTCTCGGCACTGCAAGGGCCTGCGCCAACTATTGGGCGTCTCGTATTCTCAAAAATATCTATTTTGTCTGTTTTTACCATATTTAAAATAAAGCCTGAATATAAGAAGCTGTTTAAATTTCTTTTAAAAATTATATTTATATTATGTGCGGGATGTGCTTGTCTTTTATGCTCTTTTTTTTGCCGGTTTTTTCCTTTTTCGCAGTTTCTTGAGACCACTTTGGCTTTACACCCAACTGCCTTGCGCTCGGCCAAAGTAAATAAATTTTCTTTGCGCTCGCTTAATCGGCACTTTGCACCTTTGAGAAATGAAATAACATTGCATAAGATGGACTGCACTCGTTTAGCAATCTGCAAGTAAACTTTATATATTCTCGTTCGTTTGTCGTTTATGCCGGAATTTTAGTAAATACTTTCAGCGCGTTGGCAGTTGTTATGCGTGCAATCTCCTCTTGACTGCAATTGTATATTGCAGCAAGGTGGCTTGCAATGTGTGGAATGTAGGCGCTCTCGTTGCGGCGTCCGCGTTTGGGGACGGGGGCAAGGTAGGGCGAGTCGGTCTCTAATACTATGCGGTCGAGGGGGACTGCCTCGGCGAGTATCTGCGGAAGCGTACTCTTTTTGTAGGTCAGCGTGCCTCCTATCCCAAGCATAAAACCGTGGAAACTGAGCAGTGCACGTGCCTCGTCGGCTGTGCCCGAGAAACAGTGGAAAATACCTGTGAGCTTCTGTTCGCGGTGTTTTTCCATAATATAGCGGATGCTCTCAAAGGCGCTGCGCGAGTGTATCACCAACGGGAGCTCTGTCGATGCGGCCCACTCAATCTGTGTTTCAAAAGCCTCAATCTGTTGCTCTTTTCGTGTGTCGTCCCAATAAAAGTCGAGCCCCACCTCGCCGATGGCTATAAAATTATTGTTGCTTCTAAGCAGGCTGTGCATCTGTTTCAACTGCTCGCGGAAGTCGTCGGCAACGTCGGTAGGGTGCAGCCCTATCATCGGATAGCACACGTCGGGGTATTTGTCGCACATCCTCATTATGGGCGCAATGCTTGCGGCATTGATTGAGGGCAGGCACAAGCAGTTGACGCCTGCTTCCCGAGCGCGTGCAACGGCTGCGTCGCGGTCGTCGTCAAACTCCTCGACAAACAGGTGTGTGTGCGTGTCAATATAGTTAATCATTCTGTTCGCTCTTTTTTGTACGGTCGGTGCGTGTGTAGTATATAATACCATATTGTGCACACTTTTTTAGTCGTTTCTCTTGTGCGAGAGAGGCAAAATGAGCCTCGACGGTGTTCCATATTTCAAGGATGATTGCATCGCCTTCGGGACGCATCTTTGCAATATTCTCTTGTGCCTCGATGGTGCGTTGCTGTAACATCTGCCGGTGGTGGTGCATCTCCTTGAAAAGGTCGAACACCACGGCTACACGTCCCATTGTGGGGTTGTAGATTGGAATTCCACCCTCGGCTGTACGTCGTCTCTCGCCCTCTTTTACATTTTCGCCCCATTTCAGTAAAGCGCTCTCTGTGTTTAGGGGCGGCACACTGTCCTGCTCGACGGGCAACCCGTAGTAGGCTCTTTTGCTGCGCTGAATCTCGCCACGTATAATGCCAAGGCTCAGCACCTGAATAAAGTGTGAGACGTACATTCGTGCCTGCCTTAATGCGGCCTCGTATTTTTCGTTTCGGCGTTTCGATGATTGCTCGGCCGAGCAGCGTTCGTATGTCGATACCTCACGCGAGAAAGCATCCAAGAAATTTTTGGCTCGGTGGTAAAGGTCGTGCGTGAGCACGTTGGTGTAAATGCCATTATGGGTGCTTGCAGCAATGGCACTGCCGAGGCTGCGTATGCGTGCGCGGTCGGTTCGGGGCAGACGACGGTAGGGCATCTTCGGGCTTTTAAATGTTTCGGTTCAAGAGGGAATCGACAAAGCTCTTTAGGTTGCTCTTGTGTTCGGCCGGGAGTGCTATTTTGTCGATGTATTCGTCGCATTTTGCAAACAGTTCGTTTATCTTGGCCTCGCACAATGCACGCACTCCAAGCTCGTTGTATATTGCTGTGAAGCGTGCAATCTTCTCTTTTTCGTCGAATTGCTCCTTGCTCATCCACTCGGTGAGCTCGGCACGCTGCTCGGGCGAAGCAAGTTCCAATGCCTTTATCAACAAGAATGTTTTTTTGTTGCACACAATGTCGCCGCCAATCTTTTTACCAAACACCGACGTGTCGCCATAGACGTCAAGAACATCATCTTGTAATTGGAAAGCAAGGCCCATAGTCTCGCCATATGCGTACAGATTCTTTTGGTCGTCCTCGCCGGCACCTGCCATAATTCCACCCATTTTCATACAAGCGGCCATAAGCACCGATGTTTTTAAGCGTATCATTTCGATGTACTCTTGTTCGGTTACTTTCTCGCGTGTCTCAAACTCCATATCATACTGCTGTCCCTCGCCAATCTCTTTGGCTGTGGTTGTGAAAAGTTCGAGCATAGGGCGCAGTTTATCGTCGGGCGATTTTGTCATAAGCTCGTAGGCGAGCACAAGCATAGTGTCGCCCGAGAGGATGGCTGCATTGTCGCCCCATTTTGCGGCCACTGTGGGCTTTCCGCGGCGAATGTCGGCACGATCCATTACGTCGTCGTGTATAAGTGTGTAATTGTGATAGGTCTCCATCGCTACCGCAGGGTATAGTGCGCTCTCGACCTCCTCTTTGTACATATTGTATGCCATCAGACACAGCACCGGACGTACGCGTTTGCCACTTTGTGAGAGTGTGTATGTGATTGGACGATAAAGCTCTTTGGGCTCTCGCTCAATTTCGAGGTGTGCGATAAACTCATTTACTTTTTCACGAATTTGTTCCCAACTGTACATAATATCTCTGTTTTTATGCCCTCTGTCCCAATGGATAAATAGGCCGATTTTTATAAAATGTTTATTATTTAGAGTTTGTTTGGATTTTTGTTGTTCGTTTTTTTATGGTAATTCAAACAGTATCTGACAGCAACCTCTTTTTGAAAAAAGAAAGAGGCTACTTTATTAGAGCAGCCTCCTGTTTCTTATTTACGTTTTATTACTGCAAACGGAATACCACAGGCAGTGTGAATCGTACAC
>CAYYEL010000080.1:0-9959 GCA_964470845.1 uncultured Bacteroidaceae bacterium
TGCAGGGCTTTTTGTTTATCTCTTTACTCGATTTTTTGTTTTTTTAACAAATAGAGGGGTGGGTGAGTGTCGTTTATATAATGGTATTTATTATTCTCGCTTTTTTGAGCGTTTGCAACTGCAGAAATAAGGCAGTGTCCATAATTTTGTGTAAATGAGAAAAACGGGATTCGGATATAACTTTTTAATAAGTGATGCCAACAAATAAATAAATGATGAAGAATAACTCTCCATCATTTATTTGTTTGTCCGCTGATTTTAAATACAGCCATATCTCCCTTTGTCCCTATGCGCATCGGAGGCCCCCACAGCGATAGACCGCTTGATACATATATGTGTGCGTGGTTCCATTTGCGGTAACCGTGGCTCTGTTCAAAAATATAATCGGTAACAATGTTCCCCGGCCATATTTGTCCGTGATGTGTGTGTCCGCAAAAGACTATATCTGCTCCTGCTGCATCAATTGTGCTTAGGCTTGTAGGTTGGTGCTTAACGAGTAATATGGGACGTTTTTTGTCGGTCTTATCGATAAGTTCTTTTAATGGGATAAATCTCTTATCGGTGTATCTGTCATCGCGCAGTATCAGTTGAAGACCATTTGGGAGTGTTACCACTGTGTCGGCAAGCATTTTTATGGGTGTAAGCTCAAGAAAACGGCGACTCTCTTCGATGTTACTGATATATTCGTGGTTGCCGGGTGCCATATAGATGCCCATCGGTGCTTTTAGTTGGCCGAGCTCCTCGTACATCTTTTCGTTGTATAGTGGAATGAGACTGTTGTCTATAAGGTCGCCACCGATTATTATGAGGTCGGGATTTTGAGCATTTATCATCTGTACAAATTTTTTCAGCTTCTCTTTTCCTGTTCCGTAGCCCAAATGAAGGTCGCTCACGGCAACAACTGTTATTGGTTGTTCCATTTTTTTGTCGAGCTTAATCTCCATTGTCTCTACTCTTGGGTACAGATTGTTTATATATCCGCCTATGAGTATGGCTGCCGTAACACCTAATGCCCACAAGAAACGGTGTGGCATATTGGGTATAAATAGATATTTTATTATGTCGGTTGCCAATAGCGCCAATGTCATATAGAGAACAAATATCATCCACAGCGAGCCGATGCTGAACATTATTTTGGGTAGAAATTCGGGCAGGTTACTATGGCGCAATGCCATTACAATGAATAGTTGAAACGAGAGTAACCAGAAGATTATTCCGAATGCAATTTTTACGCTTGTCGGTGCTGTGCCGATTGTTTGCAGTGCGCGGACGAAAATGTATGTGTTTCCGCACAGAAAGCCTGCAAGAACGATTATCAATATTATTCCCATTTTGTCTATTTAAAATTGATGTTAGGACAGATAAATTACGAGACTGTGCCGTCAGTGTTGCGGTCAGTCTCGTAATTTTGTTTTATTATTTGTATGGGCTTATTTTAAATTTTCGATGAAGTATCGGCTCAGACGTTCAAATACGTGCAGGCGTGTGTAACTGCCGAAGTATATGCTGTGGTTGCTGTCGGGGTATAATGCCATCTCGACGTGCTTACCTGCTTGATTGAGTTGGTGGACGTAACGCAACATATTACGGAAGTGTACATTGTCGTCGGCTGTGCCGTGTATTATAAGTAACTTTCCGTTGAGATTATTTGCGTGTACGACTGCCGAGCCAAGGTCGTATCCCTCTTTGTTCTCTTTAGGGGTGCGCATAAAGCGCTCGGTATATACTGTGTCGTAGAAACGCCAATCGGTGGGGGCTGCAATGGCTACTCCGGCTTTGAACACTGCATCTTTTTGGCTCATTGACATTATGGTGTTGTATCCGCCGAAGCTCCAACCCCAGATTCCTATGTTGCTCTTATCAACATAGGGGAGTGTGCCCAAGTATTTTGCTGCTTCTACTTGGTCGCGAGGCTCGTAATAACCCAATTTCATATAGGTGCATTTTCCAAACTCGGTGCCGCGTCCGCCTGTACCGCGCCCATCGACGCACACCATAATGAAGCCTTGCTCGCTCATATATGTCTCGAATCCTGCTCCGGGGTACATTCCTGTGTACCACGTGTCTTTAACTTCTTGCGAGTAGGGGCCGCTGTATTGGAACATTATGACAGGGTATTTTTTGCCGGCGTCAAAGTTGTGTGGCTTGACCATCCATCCGTTGATTTCGACGCCGTCGCTTGTCGTAAATGTGAAGAGCTCTTTTGTGGGCAGTTGCATTTGCGATAGTTTGGCTTTTAGCTCGCTGTTGTCGATGAGTGTCTTAATTACGTTGCCTTTGTTATCGTTTGTGGTAACAATGGGTGGGGTGGTGAGGTTGTCGTATGTGTTGATGAAGTATTTCATCCCGGCGCTGAAAATGGGGCTGTTTGTGCCGTCGCCTTTTGTGAGGCGTGTTTTTCGACCTTTTTTGTCAACCTTGTAGGCGTTGCTGCGCAGGGGGCTTCCTTCGTTGCTGTTGTAGTAGAATTCGTTTTTCTTTTGATCCCAACCGATGAAACTTGTTACTTCGTAGTTACCCTCGGTGATGGGGCGGACGTAATCGCCACCGATTGTGTAGAGGTAGAGGTGGTTGTATCCGCTGCGTTCGCTGTGCAGGATTATGTGTTTGTCGAAGAATTCTATATTGGCGTATGTCGATTCATTAAGATAAGTGTCGCTTTGTTCGCGAAGGATACGTTTGCATAGTCCCGAGCGTGGGTTGGCTGCAAAAATGTCCATTGTATTCTGATGACGGTTCAGTGTTATTACTGCAAGTGTCTCGGGGTCTTTTGTAAAGCGTATGCGGGGGATGTAGCTCTCTTCGTCAATCTCTAATTTAAGTTGACGGGTTACACGGCTCTTTACGTCGAATGTGTGAACCGATACTTTGGAGTTTGCTGCTCCTGCAACGGGGTATTTGTAGCTGTATGGGGCTACATAGGGGTCGTACTCTACTTTGGCGGTCGAGGGGATGTACATTGGCATATCGTAGTTCATCACGTGGCTCTCGTCGTAGCGTATGTAGGCAATTACTTTGCTGTCGGCACTCCAATCGTATGAGCAGTTGGTCGAAAATTCTTCTTCATAGACCCAATCGGGGATTCCGTTGATTATTTTGCCAAACTCGCCATCGGTGGTTATTTGCGACTCGCTATTCTCGAAAAGTAGTTTTACAATGAAGATGTTGTTGTTGCGTACAAATGCTATCATTGTGCCGTCGGGCGAGAATTTGGGCACTTGTTGTGAACCGTTCTCGGACAGGGGGGCTACTTTGTTGTTTTTGCGTGAGTAGATGTAGTGGTCGGCTGTGAAAGAGCGACGGTATATGCTCTTTGTGTTTGTTTGGATGAGGAGACGGCTCTCGTCGGGCGAGAATTGGTAACCGTCGATGCGTTTGTTGTTGAATCCGCGTGCTGTGGATGCGTTGAAAATTGTGTCAACTACTTCGCCGCTCTTGAACGAGCATTTTAGGATTAGTGAGTTACTTCCGCCTAAACGGGCAAAGTGTTCGCCGTCGGCCATTGGTTGTATTGCCGAGTAACGCTGTGCCCAGAAGGCATTCATTGCGCCGGGCAGGGTAAATTGGCCGTCTGCAAACAGGTGGAGTGCTGTAAGTGCGACAAGCATCAGTGAAAAGATTCGTTTCATTGCTTATGTGTGTTTATAATTTGTTGTTTCGTAATATTTTTGCGAATATAGTGCTTTTTGTTGATATATGGAAATTTGAGGCTTTGTTCTCTTAATCGTTGTTGTAATTTATTAAGTTTTATTATCTTTGCAGTAGATGCTGAAGAATGGAAATTCTCGCTGAATGTTTCTGATTGTTGCACTTTGATAATTTGATAAATCTTTTACTATGGATTTGTTTTTGACTTTAATTTCTGCTTTCTTGGCTTTTATTGCCGCGTTGGCACCGGCTATGGGACTTTTTTATTATATAAATAAAAAGGATAGTGCGCGTCCCGAACCTATTGAGCAGCTTGTTGTAGCTTTTGTGCTTGGCTTTCCATCGGCTGCATTGGCTATTTGCGGAGCTCTTTTGCTTATGTCTTTGGGATTTTATAGTGAGAATGTAACTTCGGTTCTTGATGCTATTCGTCTGTCGTTGTTTGGTGCTGCATTGCCCGAGGAACTTGCTAAATTCTTTTTCTTCTGGATTTTTGTGCGAAAGAATCGTTTCTTTGACGAGAGGATGGATGGTATTGTATATGCGGCTTGTGTGTCGTTGGGATTTGCGGCCTTAGAGAATGTATTGTATCTGTTTAGTAATTTCGACTCTTGGGTTAGTGTGGGGATAACACGTGCTATTTTCTCCGTGCCGGGGCACTTTTTCTTTGGTGTGTTTATGGGGTATTACTATTCGCTTGTCAAGTTCTCAAATAATTCGTCGCTATTTAATAAGTGTATGATTCTTGTTGTGCCTATTTTGGCACATACTATCTTTGATGCTATTCTTTTTTCAATGAGTGTTGTTCCTGTCGTAAGCATATTGTTGATGTTTGCATTTATTTTCTTTTGTAATCTTTTGCGCAGGTATGCGGTGTCGCGCATTAAGACACATCTTGAAGATGATAATGTTGAATTTGGGACGGTGGCACAGAGTGAAGCCGATGGTGGCGATGTCTCTGTGAATGTTGGCGATAATCGTGGTGCTGTAAGCATTGAGCCGCAGGATGGTGATGTCGCAGTCGATACCGACATTGACAATTATGTCGTGAATAAATATTTTGGTGGAAGGGGCAAGGGAGAATAAATTTCTATGGTTTTTATATTGAGGTTTCTCTTGGACTATGGACTTGCCGAGGTAACTTAAGAAATAGCTTCAAAATCTTATAATAAAAAAGTTTGAGTGCTTTTTTAGCACTCAAACTTTTTTATTTGCTTTATTGTAGCAGGTCGTTTAATAATGTAAGCTCAAATGGCGATGCTCCACGTTCTATCAGCACCTCTTTGTCTTGATTTATCAGTTGCTCGAATTTTTCTTTGTTACCGGATATTTCTGAGGCTTTGTTGTATAATTCTATGGCTTGTGGACGGTTGCCTGTAATCCACTCGACGTGTGCAGCGTTTATGTAATCTTCGAGGCGTGCACCGCTATTTTGCAGAAGTTGTTTGTAGTAGTGTCGGGCCTGCTCGTCTTTGCCTGTTAGAAACGAGCACCACGCTATTGCTCGCCACGAGCGCAGTGAGTTTGAGTCGAGATATTCTACCTTGAAGAAACGGGCAAACGCCTCGTCGTATCGCTTCAGTACTGCCAGACACTCTCCTGTTTGCAGTAGCAGGGTAAGATTATCGGGGGCTACCTCCTCGGCTGCAATATAGTAGTGCAGGGCATTTTCGTATTCGCCTATCAGACGGTAGCATTGTGCTATGTGGCGCATTGTCCACAGGCTGTCGGCAAGCAGAATATCGGCTTTTGTGTATTGTTCTATTGCTTTTCGGTAATTACCCGTTTTTTGCAGGCAGTAGCCCAGTTTTTGGTAGAATTGTGCGTCGCAAACGCTCTCTGTTCCACGCTTCTCTAATGTCTCGCCTGTGCCTATTGCCTCGGTATAATACCCTTTCTCGACAAGATAGTGGAAAATGTGTAGCATTGAAGTTTTGTCGTCGATGAGTGGGGCGAGGATAGGGTCGTTCAATAGGTTGAGCGACAGGCCGAAGGGGTCGGTAAACTCTTTACCATAGTGCGATAGTCGGAAGAAACGGTAGAGGTCTTGAATATATTGGTTGCCTATTGTTTCGCTATCTTGCTCCTTGGGGGCTTTTGCTATTGTCTCGGGGATGTCGTCGGCACTCTCGGGTATTTGTTGCATCAACATATCGCGTTGCTGTTGCGGTACTTGGTTGAATGTAAAACAGAATGAGTATTTGTCGCTGTTGCAGAAGAAACGCGATGAACAGATTGCCGTCAGCAGGGTTTTACGTGTACCGGGGCCGTCGGGAATCAGTTGCGATATTTCGGGGACGTTTGTGTCGAATGGGCGTAGCCAATTACTCATCTCGCTGAAGAATGGATAGCGTTTAAGCTGCGAGAATGTGCTCATATAGACGTCGGCACCTTCAATTTGCCATTTGGCCATTTCGTCGAGTTTCTCTTTTATGTCGTCTTTCTCTATCCACGCTTTCCACTCGGGATTGTGCTCGTCCTCGTCCATCTCTTTTATAATGTCCATTCCTAATTTTTCGCCTCCGAGGTGCGGGTTTTTCATCATCGCAGGGATAATCTCTTCGCGCATTTTTCGGTCTATTTTTTGTGTCTCGCGACAGCGCAACAGTTGTATCTGTATTGTTCCTATGCGACGCATTATTGTGGTCGTGTCGCGTAGTGTTTCAAGGGCTGAGAGAATTTCGGGGTGATATTTGAGGCGTTTGCTGTGTGTGCTGAGGATAATAATGACGCCTATCAGTGCACGGACTGCAATTATTGTCTCTTCGTCGGTCGATAGTTTGCATAGTAGCAGCACTTTTCCCGGCTCGAAACATTGCAACAGACCGAGTGTTACTGCGCTTGTAAGTGTGGCGCGGTCGTTGGTGGGAATCTCTTTGTCGGTGAGTAGTGTGAGAATCTCTTTGTGCGTCTGTTTTGCTGGGCCGGTGTTTGTGAGCAGACGATAAAATGCTTCTTTAAGTATATTCTCGTGCTGTTGTAGAAGCTGTTGCTCTATTTCGCGTCGTTGGGGCAGGGGGGCTGTTCGTGCTGTTTTAAGATTGGCACAATTCTCGCTAAGGCGTATGCGCAGGCTTTCGGCCGATAGGTCGCCACGGTAAATGCTTCGTTTCAGGGCAAATGTTGTAGGGACGCCTTGCGATGTTTGTTGCAGCAATCTAAACTCGTCGTTTATTGTGAGACTGCGTCCGCTTAGCTCGCGGTGGAGTGCCTCGCGGTTGGGGTCGGGCATTCCTTTACGCATATATTCGAGCATATAGTTGTAAGCCGTTGCTGTTTCGCTCAATCGAGTGTATAGCGTCCAATCGGTGTCGCTGTTTATGACACTCGATAGCTCGTTGAGGGCTTGCTTAAGTCGTCCTTCGTATATGAGGGATTCTATTTTTGCGTGTAGTTGATTGTTACTCATAGCTGAATATTGTCTCTCTTTTTTTCTTGTCTTCTTTTTGTTGCTTAGTTATTGGGAGTAGTTGTTTTTAAACAAGCGGGGGCGACTTTTTGGTCGCCCCCGCGATTGTTTATTTATTATGTTGGGGGAAATTATTCGCCCTTAACAGCTGCAACGCCGGGAAGCACCTTACCCTCGATAGCTTCGAGAAGAGCGCCACCGCCTGTTGAGATGTATGAAACTTGCTCGGCCATTCCGAATTTGTTGATGCAAGCAACAGAGTCGCCACCACCGATGAGTGAGAAAGCGCCGTTGGCTGTTGCTTTACCAATTGCCTCGGCGATAGCACGTGAACCGGCTGTAAAGTTGTCAAACTCGAATACTCCGGCGGGACCGTTCCAAAGGATTGTCTTTGCATTCTCGATTGCTGCTGCAAAAGCTTTCTGTGCATCGGGACCGGCATCAAGACCTTCCCAACCTTCGGGAATTGCACCTGCGGGACACACTTGTGTGTTAGCATTGTTCGAGAAATCGTCGGCTGCAATGCAGTCCTTGGCAAGAACAAGATTTACACCCTTTGCTTTAGCTTGCTCGATAATGTCGAGTGCCAACTGTAATTTATCGTCCTCAACAATTGAGTTACCGATGCTGCCACCCTGAGCCTTGGCAAATGTGTATGTCATACCACCGCAAAGGATAAGGTTATCAACCTTGTCCATAAGGTTCTCAATAATACCAATCTTTGTTGATACTTTTGAACCACCCATGATTGCTGTGAAAGGACGTTTGATGTCTTTGAGGATGTTGTCAACAGCCTGTACCTCTTTCTCCATCAAATAACCGAGCATCTTGTGGTCGTCGTCGAAATAGTCGGCAATAACGGCGGTAGATGCGTGGCGACGGTGTGCTGTACCAAATGCGTCGTTGATGTAGCAGTCGGCATATGATGCAAGGGTCTTAGCAAACTCCTTCTGCGACTCTTTCATTGCCTTCTTGGCGTCGTTGTATGCGGGGTCTTCTTTGTCGATACCTACGGGCTTACCCTCCTCCTCGGGATAGAAACGGAGATTCTCAAGCATAAGAACCTCGCCTGCTTTTAGGGCAGCGGCTGCCTCTGCTGCCTTGGCGCAGTCGGGAGCAAACTGTACGGGAGCACCCAATTTCTCTGATACAGCGTCAACAATCTGGCTGAGAGAGTATTTTGCGTTTACTTTGCCCTTGGGCTTGCCCATATGAGACATAATAATAAGTGCACCACCATCGGCAAGAACCTTCTTGAGTGTGGGAAGAGCGCCACGGATACGTGTGTCGTCGGTAATTTTACCCTCTTCGTTCAAAGGTACGTTGAAGTCAACGCGAACGATGGCTTTTTGGCCTGCAAATTTAAAATTGTCAATTGTCATAATTGTTAATTTATTGGGTTAATAAATAATTGTTGTCTATATGCAATAACTACTCAAGGCTGCTTTTGGCAGCCTACACAGCTACAAAAATACTATTTTAAAACAAATAATTGCAGAATTGGGGGTTTATTTTTAAAAAAAGATAAAAAAATAGGTTAATTGTATCGGGCGTCGGGTATTTGTATGCAGCTTTACTGCTTTATTGCTGTTTTATAGGGTTGTTGCTTAGCTTTTGATACTCTTTGCACAGTCCTGTAAGGCCGCATTTGTTGCACTCGGGGGTGCGTGCCTTGCAGACGTATCGTCCGTGCAGTATAAGCCAATGGTGGGCTTTTGGAACAATTTCGGATGGGATATATTTCATCAGCTCTTTTTCGACACTGTATGGGGTGGTGCAGCGCTTGGGAACAAGCCCTATGCGGTGGCTGACACGAAAGACGTGTGTGTCAACGGCCATTGCGCTTTTTCCCCATACGACCGATTGTATTACGTTGGCTGTTTTGCGCCCTACACCCGGCAGGGTTATAAGCTCGTCGAGTGTCTCGGGTACTTCGCCTTGAAAGTCGCTGCATAGTTTTTGTGCCATTCCGACAAGGTGCTTGGCTTTGTTGTTGGGGTACGAGATACTTTTTATGTAATTGAATATTTCGTCGGGGTGGGCGAGGGCAAGCTCACGAGCATCGGGGTAACGTGCAAATAGGTCGGGTGTTACCATATTCACACGTTTGTCGGTACATTGCGCCGAGAGTATCACTGCTACCAATAATTCAAATGGGGTTGTGTAGTTTAACTCTGTTTGGGCAACGGGCATTGCCTGCTCGAAGTATTCGATTGTTTTCTTATATAGCTCTGTTTTTTTCATTGTTTATACAATAAATTCTCTTATCTCGCAATTGCCCATAAGTGTTACGTCGCGGTGGGTTACTCCTTTTATTTCGGCTTCCATTATGCGGGTTAGGAATCCGTGGCTGAATGCGAGGATTTTTTTGTCGGGATACTCGCGTTGTACTTTTTCGATGAATTTATGTACGCGTATTTTCATTGAATCTTCTGTCTCGACTGTCTCATTTAATGTGGCGCCTTTTATGGGGGTTCCCGATAGATTGCCGAGGTCGCGCTCGCGTAGCAGTGGCTCTTTTATTATTTCGCAATCTATGCCTTCGAGTATTATGTTTGCTGTGTCGAGGCAACGCTTAAGGTCGCTGCATAGTACTGCATCGAATTGCAATGCAGCAACAGAGGGACGTGCTGCAATGGCTTGTTCTTTGCCCAATTGCGAAAGTGTTCCGGGGGTCTGTCCTTGAAATACTCCGCGGGCGTTTTCTTCGGTTTCGCCGTGTCGTACAAGATATATTGTTGTACTCATTTTTTTGTGTTTTTATTTGTTTTTAGTAAGATTTATACTCTGAAACAGGCGTATTTGCGCGAGTAGCTTCGGCGCTGTTTTGTAAGCGCGAATTTAATGTTTTTTTCTTATAAAAACCTCACAACCTCTTTGAAAACAACAGGTTTCAATAGGT
>CAYYEL010000081.1:0-9799 GCA_964470845.1 uncultured Bacteroidaceae bacterium
GTACATAAGCAATACAAAAGTATTTAATCCTTGGGAGACAGCGGTCTCCCTTTTTGTTTTTTTGTATTGCTGATTGACTTTTGCGCTACCATTTGTCGGGCGAACCTTGCTCACTCCTTTTCGCTACGCTCAAAGTCGTGAGCAAGGAGGGAATTTTGTTGCACTTCTATCTTGACAGTATGGAAAACATAAGAAGTTGTTTAAATTTCTTTCAAATAGTTATTTATAATATTACCCTTACCGGCATTATACCACCTATTTTTATGCCCTATTCACCGGTCTTTCCCTTTTCTGCAATCAATCGAGCCGACTATACGCTATTAGAAAAGCAAAAACATCCTAACAAAAAGTTATAAAATTCTCAAATATCGAGCATACGGGTAAAAATTCAAGTTTGTTTGAAAATTTCAAAACGAGCACAGCCGATATTCGCAAGGCAGCCGGTAACACAGCCGGTAATAGACTTAAACAGCCTCAAAAAGAAATAAATTTCTTGATACAGTTCATTATATCGCCATATTTTATTAACTTCGCGACGATTTTCATTATAAATACAGAAACTAAACACCCTGAGTATATGATTGAACAAATAAACCTGCTATTCGACGAGGTAAAAGGGCTCACAGCAAGCAACGCCGAGGAGCTTGAGGCACTGCGTCTTAAATACCTTAGCAAGAAAGGAATAATCAATGGCCTTATGGCACAGTTCCGCGAGGTTCCTGCCGAGCAGAAACGCGAGGTGGGCCAGCGCCTTAACGAGCTAAAAAATGCTATACAAGAGCAATTCAACGCACTGAAAGAGAACCTTGCAAGCAAGGACGAGGAACAATGCACAATAGACCTCACACGCACATCCTACCCCACACGTTTGGGCACACGCCACCCGCTGTCAATTGTAAAGAATGAGATTGTTGATATATTTTCACGTTTAGGATTCTCAATAGCCGACGGCGTAGAAGTTGAGGACGACTGGCACGTATTCTCGTCAATGAATTTTGCCGAGGATCATCCTGCGCGAGATATGCAAGACACATTCTTTGTCGAGGCGCACCCCGACATAATCCTGCGCACCCACACCAGCAGTGTACAGAGCCACGTGATGGAGACAAGCAAGCCCCCCATTCGCATCATTGCCCCCGGACGCGTCTATCGCAACGAAGCAATCAGTTACCGTGCCCACTGTTTCTTCCATCAGTTAGAGGGACTTTACATCGACAAGAACGTATCGTTTACCGACCTCAAACAGGTGCTTCTGCTCTTTGCGCAGGAGATGTTCGGAACAGGCACAAAGATACGTCTGCGCCCCTCATATTTCCCCTTTACCGAGCCCAGTGCCGAGATGGACATAAGCTGCAACATCTGTGGAGGAAAAGGCTGTCCTTTCTGCAAAGGTACCGGATGGGTCGAGATTTTAGGTTGCGGAATGGTCGATCCCAATGTTCTTGAGCTGTGCGGAATAGACAGCAAAGAATATACAGGCTATGCTTTCGGAATGGGAATTGAGCGCATCACAAACCTCAAATATCAAGTTAAAGACCTGCGTCTCTTCAGCGAAAATGACATTCGCTTCTTGAAACTCTTCGAGAGCGCAAATTAAAACACACCTTATTTATTATAAACGCAGTGAGAGTGCGCACTCTCACTGCGTTTATAATAAAATAGAGCGAGCCCGACAAACAAACTGACAAAATAAAACATTATGAAGAAAACAATCATCACTTCACTCACAACAATTGTTATGATGACACAAATTTCCTGCGGTGGTGGCAGCGAACAAAAATTGGCCATACTCGACCAGAGCAAAGCCCCTTTTAGCGCACCCGAATTCCACCTTTATCAGACAGCCGACTATCTCGAAGCCTTCAAAATTGGCATTGAGGAGAAACGTGCCGACATTAAGAGAATCATAGAGAACAGCGAGGCACCCACATTCGAGAACACCATAGATGCATTGGAGCTAAGCGGTAAAAGCCTCGAAAAAGTTTCGTCAATCTTCTTCAATCTGAACGAGAGCGACAACACCCCCGAGATGACCGATATTGAAAATGCCGTCTCGCCACTGCTTACCGAGCTTAATGGTTACATTTTTATGAACGACTCGCTGTTCACACGCATACGCACGATATATGACAACCGCGAAAATCTTCATCTGAGCGAAGAGCAACTGATAGTGCTCGACAACTATTACCAAGAATTTGTTCGTGGCGGCGCCCTGTTGAACACCGATGACAAAGCCAAACTACTCGACATAAATACCAAGCTGAGCCTTGCATCAATAGAATTCAGCAAAAATCTATTGGCCGACAGCAAACTCTTCAAGCTTGTCATAACCGACGAGAAAGACCTCTGCGGATTACCCGAGAGTGTGCGCAATGCCGCTGCCGAGGCTGCAAAAGCCCAAGGAATAGAGGGTTGGATATTCACCCTCGACAAGCCCAGCTGCATTCCTTTCCTGCAATATGCCGACAACCGCGACCTGCGCGAGAAAATATATAAAGCCTACTATGGCCGAGGCGACAACAACAACGAGAACAACAACAAAGATGTCATTCGTCGCATCTTACAGCTACGTCAAGAAAAAGCCAAGCTATTAGGATTCAATGATTTTGCCGCATATACACTTGATGTCAAGATGGCAAAAACAGCCGAGGCGGCCAACAATCTTCTAACCAGCATTTGGGAGCCCGCCGTGCAACGTGCCAAGGAAGAGCGTGCTGCACTTCAGGCAATCATTGATATGGAGGGTGGCAAATTCAAGTTACAAGGTTGGGATTGGTTCTACTACACCGAGAAACTGCGCAAAGCAAAATACTCATTGAACGACGCCGACATTAAGCCCTACTTTAAGTTAGAGAATGTTCTTGCCGGTGCATTCGACTGTGCACAGCGTCTGTATGGTGTACGCTTTGTCGAGAGAGGCGACATTCCCGTATATCACGACGAGGTGCGCACATACGAGGTACTTGACAGCAAGGACAACCATCTGGCAATTTTCTACACCGACTTTTTCCCACGTCCCCAAAAGCGCAGCGGTGCTTGGATGACCAATTTTGTCAATCAGCAGAATATCGGCGGCCAAGATATTCGCCCTATGGTAGTGAACGTATGTAATTTTACTGCCCCCACCGGCGACACTCCCGCACTGCTTAACATCGACGAGACACGCACGCTGTTCCACGAGTTTGGACACGCCCTACACGGAATGCTCACAAAGACACACTACCCCAACGTAAGCGGTACAAGCGTCAAACACGACTTTGTCGAGCTTTTCTCGCAGATTAACGAAAAGTGGGCCATCGAACCCGAGGTTATGCGTACATACGCCAAGCACTATCAAACAGGCGAGATTATTCCCGACACACTCATTGAAAAAATGCAGCGCAGCTCGCATTTCAACCTTGGATTCGAGACAACCGAGCTTGTAGCCGCCGCCCTGCTCGACCTACGTATGCACACAATTGAAGATTACACCAATTTCGACTGCAACGAGTTCGAGGAAGAGGTGCGCAAAGAGCTTGGCTTTATACCCGAGATTGAATATCGCTACCGCAGCACAAACTTTGCACACGTATTTGGTGGCGGTTACGCAGTAGGTTATTACGCCTACTTGTGGGCCGAAGTACTCGATTGCGACGCATTCGAGTTGTTCAAAGAGCGTGGTATCTTTGACGCCGAGACTGCCGCAAGTTTTAAAATGCTCGTCGAGATGGGCGGCAGCAAAGACCCTATGCGCGAGTATGTACGTTTCCGTGGAGCACAACCCAATCCAGCCGCTCTTTTGCGTGCACGCGGGTTAGAATAATTTACAAACACCCCCATGGAAGATAGAATAGAATTGGCAGTATCACTATTTAAAGAGGGTTACAACTGCTCACAGTCGGTTGTTGCCGCCTTTGCCGATATATATGGATTCACCCGCGAACAGGCACTCAAAATGGGTGCCTCGTTCGGCGGTGGCATCGGACGTATGCGCCAGACTTGTGGAGCAGCCTGTGGTCTTTTTCTTGTTGCAGGATTAGAGACCGGATGCACCGAAGGGCGCAATCGTGAAGGAAAAGAGGCCAACTATATATTAGTACAACAGCTTGCCGAGGAATTTAAGAAACGTAACGGAGCACTCATTTGCAGCAGTCTGCTTGGTCTTGACAAAAGCGCCCCTACCCCCACAACGCCCGAGGCACGTACCGACACCTACTACAAAAAACGCCCCTGCATAAAAATAGTAGAAGAAGCTGCAAGAATATGGGTAGAGTATCTCAATAAAAAAAGAGAAACAGCAATAAAAGAATATTAAATTTATTGAAAATCACGCTTTTTCATTGTTATTTAGAAAAAAAGCATTACCTTTGCAACCGTTTTTAAGGCATCTCCCTTAGAAACGGTTATATTTTTTTACAAAAGCAATAAATATAGTAGTTACTATATAAGTGTTGAATTAAAATTTAAGAAAAAATTATGAAAGAATTGGCAGGCGAATATGCAGGTCGCATTTGGAACGCTCTCAACGAGACTGAGGGTCGCACACTCAAAGAAATCAAGAAGGTTACTAAACTGAAAGACAAAGAGCTTTATCTGGGTCTCGGTTGGCTTCTCCGCGAGGATAAGATTTTCAACTGTGTTGCAGGTGAGGAGGAGATTTTTGCTCTCAAGTAAAAATAACCTTATTTCAAATAAAAAACGACAAACACTTTTAAAGTGTTTGTCGTTTTTTATTATCGCCCACACAATCTCAAGCATAGCTGTGCATACCACCCAATAGAAAATTAACACCAAAATATGTTATAATCACCGTAACAAATGCTACAACCGAAAATATATGAAACGGTAAATATCGGCCGAACAGAGGGAAACTATTTGAGTGTAATCCAAAAGAATAGACAAGCATTGTTACAAGAGCCCACACCTCTTTAGGATCCCAGCCCCAATAACGTCCCCACGAAACATTAGCCCAGACAGCACCGATAAAAATACCTATTGCCAACAAAAAAACAGCAGGATAAAGCATCAGACGGCTAAGCACATAAAGATACTCGACCTCGTCGTTGCGACGCAAAAGATTCAACACAATAGCCGACAATCCATTAAGCATCATAAAAGCCAACAAAGTATAGGCCAACATAATAACAACAACGTGAATACTGAGCAGAGGCGATTGCAGCACAGGCATCAACTGTGTGATTTTAGGAGTAGCCTCGCCCATCATTGCCACCAGCATAGTCAGTCCACAAAGCAGGAAACCAAAAGGCAGCGCCATTTGATACTTACGCTCGGCAAGTAACGTAAACAACACACTACACCACGACATAAACATCATTGTCTCGAATCCGTTCGACAGAGGGATATATCCGCCAATAATTCCGCGCAAAAGAATATGTAATGTAATATACAGCAACAACATCCACAAGGAAAAACGAAGCACGTTCTTTAACACCCTCACACGATTGTCAAGAAAAACAAACAATATAAAGCCCACAACACCCACAGCAAGAGCAAATAGTGCCAACGGTCTGTTGTAATTTGTATTATTATACACGACCTCGGCCTTGAATCGCCAGTTGGCAGGCATCACAGTGTGAGCCTCACGCAACTGATACTGTCCAATCTTGTCGAGCAGACGTTTAGCCTCGTCCCAATTACGCATTACAACCTGTTCGGCCACCAAGCTCATACTATTTGCAATAAACAGCCACTGCTCGTATGGAACACTTTGTGGCAGACGCTCAGTAAACGAATACCAAACAACAGAACCATTCTCAGCGTCGGCATAAGGATATATTCTCAACAACGAGCCTGTGCATAACATACTCACAAGAGAGAATTTCTCATTTGCCGCTTCTGCATCACGACGCAGCTTAAAATTATTGCTTCTGAGTAACGTATCGAGTTTATATCCATTGCGATTGGTAAAATCAGTTAAAGCCGCATATTTGCCATCGACCCCAAGCGCTTGGCACACCTCGGCCCCTTTAATCTTTATTACAGGCTCATATTTCCACTCATCATAAAAAAAGAACCAACCGGCAAGTACCTGCTCGGCCGAAAGTCCTTTGTACGAGGTTTTTCCATAAAGTTTAGCCGTAAAATCCTTGGCAAGCGTACCAAGCGGACAAATACGGTCGTTATAATATACACGCAGGTTACTCAAACTTTTTGCAACATCAGAAGGAACAGTCCGGGGAACAGCCCACAAAGACGAACACAGAGACAGCATAATCAAAAAAACCGCTGCACGACGCATAGCAGGATGAGCAAGCAACCTTCTGAACAACGTACCTCGCTGAAAGAAAAAAGCAACCATTGAAATCAACAAAAACAGATAGCCGGTATATGTAATTCCAATACCATAAGGGTCGTACGAGACCATAAACGATACTCCCTTTAAATCGGCATCATATCCCGACTGATAAAAACGATAGCCGCGATACTTAAAAATATTATTCATCGACACGCGCCCCTCGCACACATCCTCGGCATCCTTCACAATAATATGGCTCACATAATCCATTGGGGCAAAAGTTCCTTTATAGTATTGCAATTCAAACTGCTTTAATTGCAACGTAAATGGAAAGCCAGCTACAGACCCATCGTCCAAATTAAACTCCTCGACAGCCGCACCACTCTCGCGCAAATGCACCCTGCCCTGCAATCCATATTTGTACGTTACAAATGCCCCCACAATAATCGTTAAAAACGATAGATGCAAAGCAAACGTCGCATAGTGCACATATAATTTTCGGCGTACTAAGTAGAAGAGGGTAAAATGCGCTGCAACACCCCACAAGATAATCATCCAAGCCGAGCCGTAAATATGTTCCTTGACAAATACACTACCGTAAAATTTTTCGACGATAGTAGCCGACATAAGAACAAGAACAATAATCCCCAAAAGTCCGAAAGAGAGATATTTTAAAAGAGATTTCTTCATATATAAAATTACTCACCACAGCAATCTTATATGATACTATGGTGAGTATTGAATATTAAGAATATTAAATTGCATCTATAAACTTAACAACCGCATCGCGCTCCTCCTTTGAGAGTTTACGGAATTCCTCGACCGAACGACGTGCATCACTTTTTTCATTTCCGTGCCACATTATAGCCTCCATTGTAGTACGTGCACGACAATCGTGTAGGCGGTCGGCAGTAGGCGAACCTGTTACCTTCTGATGTAATCCGCGCCCCCACAAAGGTGTTGTGCGACACCAGCCTGTGCGAATATCATTCTCCATACACAATTTATGTTGCACCATATCGGTGTAAGGCCATATTTTCTGCTTAGGATAACGAGGCAATTCATCACCGTTGAAGAAACGAGCCGGGTCGCGCACAACATCCTCGCCGGTTGTCCACGAGGGACGATGGCAATAAGCACAACCAATCTCCTCGAAAAGTTCACGTCCGCGAAGCACCTCAATGTCATCTACACCACGTGCAGCAGGCACGGCAAGTCCTCTGTGCCACACCATAAGGTCGGTATATTCCTCGTCGGTAACCTCGATAGGAAGATTTTTTGATGTAAGATAGGCATATATACGTTCCTCTATCGTACCGTTCCAGAATTCGGGATACTCCTTGTTAGGGTCAACAGCCGCAATATAATTCTCGAATCCGGCCTGTACCTCGGGGTCTTTGGAAGAATAGAGAGCGTATGTTCCGGCAGCATCAAGATAGTGGAAACGACGGTCGCTACGTGTAGCATTTGTGATATTCCAGAAAGCATTTGCTCCGGCACCATCCTGTAAAGGGCCTCGGCTCATAGCATAGGTGTATCGGCGAACATACTTTGTTCCATCACCACCCTGCGCAGTATTTGCATAGAAATTTTTCCACTCACCATTTTCAAAATAAGCCTTGTTAAGTCCGTTGGGCATATAACCATCCTGCTCCTGCTTTTTCCACTCGGCAACAATATCCTCATCCGAAATTGCATCTAACAATCCTGTTCCATAAATACCAATTGTCGATTCCAATTTAACGCCATAATTTCCCAATTTATCGTAGCCTTGATTATAGACGTAAACAGCCTCGGCAGGCATTGTAACCTCGGGATATTGCAGTTCGTATGTCTCGCCATCGGGAAATTTATTCCCCCACTCATCGGTGTAGTCCAACCATTTGACAACAATCTGACTTTCGTCGATAGGAGCTTTAAAAGGCGCTACTGCGTGCCCTTGCGGCATTCCTGCCAGCCAAGTAACGTAACCCTCGGTATCTTTATTATACACAACAAGCAGATTACCGTTACCCACCTCATTGGTATTAAAAACACCCGCATTGATACGCTTGCCGTGCCCATATCCCGGATGACAATGCAAACAAGATGTTCTTATATAGACAGGCCCGAGACCGTGGCGCACACCATCATTATTACTCATAAAAGGCTTCTCGAACAGAGCTTCACCGTTTTTGAACGACTGGTACATTCCCTCATTCTCGACCGAGGCGGTAGGTTGCTCAAAGGCATTAAATGTTGCAAGATGAGTTGTTCCTAACTCTCCTCCCGTATAATACCACTCGGGTAGTTCGACCACAGAGATCGATGGAATATTCTCGTTGTCGTCATCATCGCTACAAGCGATGAAAGGCGCACACAGAGCAATCATTAAAAGGTAATTTAGTTTTTTCATAACATTCTTATACGTACGTACAAGGGTTGTCGCAACACCACACGTGCGACAACCTTATTTGTTTATTTTTTAATATTTCGACAATTCGGCCATTACTTTTTCAAAAACACCGACAAGATCAGTACCAACAATAACCACTGCCTTATCGGCCTCGGGACCTGATGCACTCTTTGCAAAAGGCTCGGGGATAAGCTCAATTGCAGCAATGCTTGACTTAATCAGGCTCTTAACCTCGTTATCCAAAGCCGGATTCACACTCTTTATATAGTCGCTGATTGAGGCATCGCCCTCTATGCTTCCGGTGTAAGCATTACTTATACTGATGATATTTCCCACAAAATCGTTTATAGAGTTAAGGCTATATGGCGACTCGATATAGTTTTTATCATCCTCGGAAGAGGCATTTGCAGGACGTCCGATTTTAGTATTACCTACCTCATCGGCAATGTCGATACACCCCTGAACAAGATCCTCGGCTGCCTCTTGGAAATTCTTGTAGCGACTGCCACCCTGTCCGGCTGTTTTCATACTAAGGCCGTAGTTGAACGAAGGCTCAAGCTCGGCAGCCTCTAAAAGTTGCTGCTTCAAGGTTGTTATATTATCCATTCCTGCCCACGAGGCTTCGAGTAATATACATTGGTCGCGCAAATCCTCGGCAACGGCACACAGATAAACAAGTTCCTCCTCGGTATAATTTATATTGTGAGGCATCGAAGTGTTACCATCCTCGCTCAATTCAAAGAGCATATACTCAACAGCGTGGAAGCCCAGAAGCCCCTCACCTAAATTGGCAACGTCCCACACCTGTCCATTGCGAATATTTGTAAGCAATTGTTCCATTGCATTCTTGTCCAAAGGCCAAGAGTCAATGTGCGGGTCGATATTGTAATCGGCTGCCGCTCCATAGAGGAAGGCCTCGCTCTTTTCCCAATAATCGCGACAGTTGTTCCAATGCTCACCGGCACGCTTTACAAGGTCGGTTGTCAGATTACCGGCTGCAAAAGCATCGGCAATGTCGTTACAGGCATCGGCCATCATAATAGCATTATCGGCCATTCCTTTATAGGTAGGAACAATTGTATTATCCACATAAGGAATAATCGCAAGCTCGAACATCGCCTCCATGACAAACTTGGCCCCTCCTTTAAGAAAATCAAATCCTCTATCTA
>CAYYEL010000082.1:0-9799 GCA_964470845.1 uncultured Bacteroidaceae bacterium
ATTTGCCGTTTAATGCGTTATGGGTCAGTGACTAACGCACTTTTTCGCTTTTTTTTGCTCCGTGAACCGTAATTTTTGGGAAAAAGGACGATGCCGAGAATGAAATCCTTGATATAGGTTTCAGGTATCATTTGGCTACTTATGTTTTGTGTGTGGTTTTTAGCTATATATCATATTTAATTGGATGGCATACAGAGACGCTCAAGGCAATGACCGTTACGGCTATATCGTGGGGAATTGGTTTGCTTATACATTTTATTTGCTATCTTATTGAACGCCGCAAAACCATAAGGGGATATGTCAAGGAAGAGATTTTTCAATAATCAACCATTTAGGACTTACAGTAAATTGCGACCAATTTTCATAGGGTCGCAATTTTTGTTGGCAATCTCACCTGTAATATGTTAAGTGCGCTCTATTATTCCAACGAATCTTAAGAAACTTTTGCAAGAAAATTTTAAAAAATATAACTTTGCCAAAAATATTCAAAAAAGCCCCAAAAACAGGATAAAAATGAGGATTTTAGTAACGGGAGCAAGTGGATTTATAGGTAGTTTTATTGTCGAGCGGGGTGTTGAGCTTGGCTACGAAATGTGGGCAGGAGTAAGAAGCACCAGTAGTCGTGAGTATCTTTCCGATGAGCGCATACGCTTTATAGAATTGAATTTTGGTAAACGCGATGTTCTTAAACAGCAAATCTCGGAGTTTGTATCGGGATATGGAAAATGGGACTGCATAATACACGCTGCGGGTGCAACAAAATGTCTCGATAAAAATGATTTTCGGCGCATAAATACCGATGGGACAAAGAATTTTGTCGAGGTGTTGATGGAACTTAATATCGTGCCGCGACAATTTATATACCTAAGCTCGCTCAGTGTCTTTGGGCCTGTGCGCGAGCAGCATCCATACACCCCCATACTCGACAGCGATACTCCGCAACCGAATACTGCTTACGGCCTCAGCAAATTGCTTGCCGAGGAGTATCTGCGCAGTTGCCCCGATTTTCCATACGTTATAATGCGCCCCACAGGGGTTTATGGCCCGCGCGAGCGCGACTATTATCAGATGGCTGTGAGTATAAAGCAGCACATCGACTTTTCGGTGGGCTACAAGCCTCAGACAATTACTTTTATTTATGTGAAAGACCTTGTCAAGGCAATTTATCTTGCAATAGAGAAGGGGGTTGTCAGGCGTAGTTACTTTGTGAGCGAGCCGCGCGGATATTGCAGCAGGGCATTCAGCGACTACATACAACGCGAGTTGGGCGTAAGAGGGGTGCTGCACATAAAAGCACCTCTGTGGATGCTGCGGGTAATTTCGGCTTGTGCCGAGTGGTGTGCACGCCTTGCCCATAAGCCTTCGACGCTTAACAGCGATAAATACAAAATAATGAAACAGCGTAACTGGCTGTGCGATACGACTGCACTGCGCGACGAGCTTGGATTCGACATCGACTACGACCTTGAGCGTGGCACGGCCGAGACTATTAAATGGTACAAAGAGAATAAATGGCTATGAAATTTTTTGAGCGCGAACAGATTATATATAATTTCTTGGCGGTGGAGAAACTTAATCTGCTGTACAATCTTGTAACCACTGTTTTTATAATAATATTTTTCGATCGTCTGCACTCGCCACAGTCGATGCTCTTGGGACGCTTCGCAATTGTGGCTGCTACGTTTGCCATAATATATGCCTATACAAAATTCCCTTCAAGGGCTATGCGCATTGTACGCATCGTGGGGCAGATGGCGCTGCTCTCTTATTGGTATCCCGATACATTCGAGTTTAACAGAATATTTCCCAACCTCGACCATCTGTTTGCGGCGCAGGAGCTCTCGCTTTTTGGCTGTCAGCCGTCGCTGCTTTTCGAGCAGTTGTGCAGCGGATTATGGTGGCGCGAGGCATTTAATATGGGCTATTGGTCGTACTATCCTATGATTGCAGCCGTTACGCTGTGGTATGTTTTTAAGCGTCCTCAGGAGGTTGAGAGGTGTACATTTATTATTATAGCTTCGTTCTATATTTATTATCTCATATATATATACCTGCCTGTGGCCGGCCCGCAATTCTATTTTCCTGTTATTGGCGAGGAAATTGCCGCAGTGGGGCCTTATCCCGAGATTGGCGACTATTTTAATATAAACCCCGAGATTGCAATTCCGCAGGCCGATAAGGATGGATTCTTTACTTCGTTGGTAAATGCCGCTCAGGCTTCGGGCGAGCGTCCGACGGCGGCTTTCCCAAGCTCGCACATCGGCGTATCGACTATTCTTATGCTGTTGGCGCTGCGTGCCAAGAGGGGGCTTGCGGCTGTAATGTTTCCTTTCTATGTGCTGCTGTGTTGTGCCACGGTGTATATAAAGGCTCACTATCTTGTGGATGCTTTTGCAGGGCTCGCGTCGGGATTGTTGCTTTATGCGCTTACTGACTTTGTGTATAGGAGGCTTTATAAAGTAGGGGAGACGAGTTTATAGGTTGCACGGCTAATATATCCTGCACTCGCTTTAAAAAACACTAAAGTAAACTTTGTGTTTTTGCCTTCGGCTAAGTTTGGCTGCGCTCATTGCGTGTAAAAATAAATTTTTACCCATTCGCTTGCACAACTTTCGCTCGTTTGTATCTATATTTGCAATAAATAAAAAACAGCACTGAAAATTATGAGTAATTATATAGTATCGGCACGAAAATACCGCCCCGACACATTCGATTCAGTGGTAGCGCAAAAATCGCTCACTACGACACTGAAGAATGCCATACAGAGTGGCAAGCTCGCTCACGCTTTTCTTTTTTGTGGGCCACGAGGAGTGGGAAAAACTACTTGTGCACGTATTTTTGCAAAGACAATAAACTGTCAGAATCCCACTCCCGACGGTGAGCCTTGCAACTGTTGCGAGTCGTGTCAATCGTTCAATCAGCAACGCTCATTCTCAATTTATGAGCTCGACGCGGCAAGCAATAACTCGGTCGATGACATACGTTCACTCAACGAACAGGTGCGCATACCGCCGCAAACAGGACGCTACAAAGTTTATATCATCGACGAGGTTCATATGTTGTCGCCGGCTGCGTTCAACGCCTTTCTAAAGACACTCGAAGAGCCTCCCGCTCACGCAATATTTATTTTGGCTACCACCGAGAAGCATAAGATTCTGCCCACCATCCTATCGCGTTGTCAGATATATGATTTCAGCCGCATAGAGGTTGCCGATATTATTGCCCACTTACAAAGCATTGCAACAAAAGAAAATATCAATTGCGAGCACGAGGCGCTGCGCATAATAGCACAAAAATCGGACGGTTGTATGCGTGATGCACTCTCGCTGTTCGACCAGATGGTGAGTTTTACACAGGGCGACCTGACATACAGCAAGGTAATCGAAAGTCTTAATGTACTCGATTATGAATACTATTTCCGCCTTACCGAGTATATGCTCACTGCACAGACCGCACAGACACTGTTGCTGTTCAATAATGTGCTGTCGCGAGGTTTCGAGGGTAATATCTTTATCGAAGGCGCAGCGTCGCACTTCCGCGATCTTCTTGTGGCCTCAGATGCTGCGACACTGCCTCTGTTCGAGGGTAGTGCCGAGCTTGGACAAAAATATGCCGCACAGGCGCGTAAGTGTAAGCCTCGTATGCTCATTGCGGCGCTTAAACTGTGCAACGATTGCAGTATGAATTATCGTACAAGTCGCAATAAACGCTTGTTGGTCGAGCTTACGCTGATACAATTGACACAACTCGTGGCTGATGATAGCGACGATGCGGTCGGGCGTAGCCCCAAGCAGTTAAAACCCATCTTCAACAAGCAACAAGATAGTAACAACATACAACAAACGACAGTAGCCTCGCAATCTTCTGCTACACAGCCTGATGCAAAGCCCGTGGCTACACCACAGCAGCCTGTTACGGTTGCTGCACCACAAGTATCAGTGCCACAGCAGCCTACGGTGGCGCCGCAGGCAGCAGCGCAAGCACCCGGACAACCTGCAATCAGGCAAGGGCGTCCCGAACATCTGCGTCAAGCACCGTCGGGGATGAGTTTGGGACGAATGTTCAGCTCTACGATGTCGCAGAAAACGACACC
The DNA here is from genome assembly GCA_964470845.1 of uncultured Bacteroidaceae bacterium. GTDB lineage: Bacteria > Bacteroidota > Bacteroidia > Bacteroidales > Bacteroidaceae > HGM04593. The sequence continues at coordinate 4,094 of CAYYEL010000082.1, forward strand.
AACCGAGCAGACGAACGCAGCTCCGACTGTCCCGACCGTTTCACCTGCTGCCGGCGCAAGCAGTACAAAACAACTGACAAACGACGAACTCGCACGCGCGTGGATGACATTTGCAATGACATTGCCCGAGAACGAGCGTGCCCTCTCCGACCGAATGAAAATCATCGTACCCACCCTTAAGGACAATACAACATTCGGAATTTCGGTAGATAATCAGCTTGTGGCCGAGATGTTCGAGCGCGAGGCTAAGAGAATCAGCGCAGGAATGTCGTCCGAGTTTGGTGGAGCACTCCTTAGAATGAGTATCGAGGTAAACAAAGTGGTTGTCGAACGGCACGTATATGACCGCACAAAACAATTCGAGATTCTAAGGAAAAAGAATCCGTTACTCAATAAACTGCACGCCGAATTATCGTTAGAGCTATCGTAAAGCAAAAGAGTGTGCCACTTCTTTTTTTAGTGGCACACTCTTTAATTATAAAACCAATACTTATGTTCGAGAAAATGTCCATTCTTAGGCAGCGTGCCACCGTCGAGCTCTATTTTCTGCAATCCGTGTAGTTTCACAACTACACCTTTATGACGTGCAAATCTCAGGAAAGTAACAGGGCAGGTCGTTTTTTTATTATAATTTAACGAATAAAAATCCGGTGCACTACAATCAATTAGGTGGTGCACCGGATTAGTCTGAGTTCTTACTTTTCTTTTATATTAAGGTATAAAGTACGTATATCCAATGAGAGACAATGGCTGCCACAAGTCCGCCTATTGTGTGTGCAAGAATAGCCTTTGAGGTGAGCCAACGGTAGCCCAATGTATCGAGCATTGCTGTGTGAGTGCTCAAATATCCGCTCCAGCACATTCCTATGGCGGTAAAAACGGCAATGGCATTGCCATCTATCCATCCGGCGTTAATAAAATTGGGTACAAGGCCAAGGGCAGCACCAACGGCGCCAAGCGCAGTTATTGGGAAAGCAATCAGATGCGGGTCGGTGAATCCGAACAGCCACTCAAAGATGAAACTCAATTTTGCACCCACCCATGGTAGAAACTCTATTCCCTCGTAGGCTGCACCGGTAAACTCGCCACTCTTCGATGGGCCGAATGTGAGAATCATCACAAGTGTCGATATTATGAGTACACCGGGGATGATGGCAAGGCCGACATCTACACCGGTGCGACCGCCGTCGAGCAGCGAGTCGAGGATTCTCTGGAACAGAGGATTGTATTTCTGTTCCTCCTCGGCCTCCTCGGTCTGTTCCTCGTCGCAAGCATTCTGCTCCTTAAATTTGGGGTACGACTTTATGATAAAGTGCTGCATCAATCGTGTCGATACTACACAGCCGATAACTGCACCGACAAGGCCGATGAACGGTTCGGCATAAAATCCCTGTCCCACCATAAAGACAATTACCAACAGTCCCATTCCAAAGGCTGTTCCAAAGTTTGTGAGCGAGATAAATTGATACTTTTTAAAATAGCTGCTGAAGCGCTTGTCCTGCGCAAGTGATATTATAGCCGGGTTGTCCGAGAGGAACGTCAGCACAGCACCCAATGATGCTACTCCCGGCAGATTGAAAATGGGCTTCATCAGCGGACGCAGAATCTTTTCGAGCATTTTTACAACGCCAAACTCGACAAAGAGACGGCCAATGGCACCTGTAATTACACATATTGCCATCAGATAAAAAACTGTGTTCAGCAGAAGGTCGTGTGCTGTATTCATAATGGTGTTCAGCATATTGGGAGTGCCCATTTTTGATGCAATTCCTGCAAACAGGGCAATTACAATTGCCAAACATAAAATTCCGGGAGGCAGTGCCTTACGCGCTTTTCTTATTGCTCTTTTCATAGTAGTTTATTAAAAAATGTTAATCCTCCAAGTTCCACCAACATCTACAATTGATTGTTTGTCAATGAGTGCTCCTGCCGAGTTTCCGTTGCTGCCGAATGTATAGTGGAAATTAAGATGCAGGCGCACGTCTTTTGAGCCTTTCATAGGAAAATACTCCCAACCGACGCCAACGCGGGTAATCTCGGTGCCCGACACAACGCAATAATCGGCCCCCGAACCACTCTTGTTTACATCGCACGTTGCCTTTCCAAAGAATGTGAATTGCTCGCTTGGACTCCACGAAAGTTTGCTCATAATGCTCATATCCTTACCGAAGAATGTGTGGCTGTCGGTGGCGCGGTTCATAATATCAAGCTCCAATGAAAAGTCGCCCACATTGAATTTGTTTCCAAGGGCAATGTAGCTGATGAATTTTCCGGGCATATACTCAATCATATTGGCCGAGTAAAGTGTGTTGAACCATCCGTGCGAGCCGCACCACATAAAGTTGTAGGCGTACATATCGCTTGCATTTGCACGGAAAGGGCTCTGCGAATATTGCACCATAAATTTATCGCTTCCGCTGTCGGTTGTGTAGGCTGCGCTCACTCCCATCTGATAGCAGGCAATCTGACTGCAATATTCCGAGTAGTAATATATGTCTATTGGAGCTGTGTCATACTCGTATCCACCAATTCCTACCACCTGTTTACCGCCCGAGAAACTCCAGTTGCCGGTTGTGTAGGTGAGCGTCAGCCAATCTGTTGCATCAAAATAACTTTGGTCTTTATGTGCCTTGTTTAGACGTTGACGGTACGAGTAGCTGAAGCCCTGTCCAAGCTCGCCGTCCATACGTATGTTAAGATATTTTCCTTTAAAACCACAATTCTCTTCGATCTTTGTATCATCGACTTTCTCACTCTGGGCGTCGATGCGACCCTCAATTCGCAGATTGATTTTTTTGCTCTGAGCCCAACCTGTGGCAAAGCAAAGGGCTAAAAGCCCTGTCAGAAGTGTTTTTTTCATTGTTATTGTGTATGTGTTGTTCTGTTCTGTGCCTAATCGTTGCGAATATAATTAAGAATATTTAATTATATTATAAAAAGTGAAAAAAAATAAACATAATTATTGTTGATTTTTTTCTTATATGTGCCGACACGCTCGGGCTTTATTTTTTTTGCCATAATTGGAGAATGTACTTTTGCCATCGCTTTAAAAAATATTCGGGGCAGCTTGATATTACTCGCTCGTTTGTTTGTATATTCGCACATTACAAACATAATATTAAATCTATAAAAAATGAAAAAGATTCTTTTGGGGGCGATGCTTATGTGCTCTGTTGTCGTTTCGGCTGTAACCGATACGATAAATGTTAAGAAATTTATCTACGCAGGGCCTTATCCTGTCAGTGTGCCTTATATGGTCGATTCGGTCGATGTAAATTCCAAAGTGTTCGATATTAAGAGTATGCTCGATGCTCCTTTGTCGTTCGACCTTCTTGACGGAGGGGCATTGTTCGAGGGGACGCAGTTGCCCGGCGATGATAGGGGGCGTGCGCTTCACCTGCTCTCGTTTACGCTTCAGGGCGACGAGTATGTAAAGGTGGGGTTGAATGTTTCGGGTCTTTCCGACTATCGTCTTTTTGTTAATGGCGAGCAAAAATCGGCAGGCGAGATTACTCTTGTGCCATCGACCAACAGTGTAGCTATTAAGTATCTGTCCGATACGTCTCGTGTCGATTCTTTGTGTGTGAGCATTACTTGCGACAAGCAAGGGGCTGTGTCGTTGCGCGAGGATGGTAAACGTAATTTTGCAATCTCGGACGTTCTTGATGGCACATCAATTGCAGGCGTCTCACTGTCGCCTAATGGGAAATTTATGATTGTCTCTTATCGCACCACGCACAAGGGGGGCGAGACGTCGGTGCTGCACAAGGTAAAAGAGCTTGCAACCGACAGGGTGGTTGCAAGCAGCAGCGATTATCTCCGGTGGATGCCCAAAAGCAACTGTTACTACTATACACGCAAGGCGGTAGATGGACGCGAGTTTGTCTGTGTCAACCCTGCCACGGCCGAGGAGAGAGTGCTTGCGAGGAAGCTGCCTGCGGGATATTTCCGTGTGGCGCCCACCGAGGATTATCTGCTCTACTCGCTCAGCACGGCAGGCCCGGCCGAGAGAAAAGAAATTTACGAAGTGCTTGAGCCCGACGACCGTCAGCCCGGATGGCGCAACCGTTCTTATATAGCACGCTACAATCTCTCAGATGGCATTATGCAGCCGCTTACATTCGGCTACCATAATTCGTGGGCGACAGATATTTCGGCCGATGGTCGTTACATCCTCTTTATGACAAGTAAAAGCCGACTGACCGAACGCCCGACAACCCTTTTCTCGCTCTATCGTCTGGAAATTGCAACAATGCAGGTACAGGCGCTTGTCGAGGATGATGGCTTTATAAGTGATGCAAAATTCTCGTCCGACGGCCGAGAGATTCTCATAATCGGCTCGCCCGAGGCGCTTGGGGGCATCGGAAATATTGTGCCCGAGGGTAAATTCCCTAATATGTTCGACTATCAGATGTACATAATGGACATTGCAAGCAAACAGGTAAGGCCCGTAACAAAGAAGTTTAATCCCAGCGTGCAACAGACTGTGTGGAGCAACGATGGTAACATATACTTTACGGCCGAGAATCGCGACTGCGTGAGCCTTTATCGTCTCTTGCCCGCCAACGGGAAAATAGAACAACTGCCTGCAAGTGAAGAACTTGTGAATAGTTTTTCGGTTGCAGCCTCGGCTCCCTTGATGGCCTACTATGGACAGAGTGCAGTGAACCCTCAGCGTCTATATGTTTTTAATACCCGCAAGTGTAAAGAGCAACTGAAAGAGGATACGGCAATCGAGAAACTAAAAAATGTGAAGCTCGGCGAGTGTATCGATTGGAATTTCTTAAGCTCGCGCGGCGACACAATATATGGCCGTTACTATCTGCCGCCCAATTTCGATGCCTCGCGCAAATATCCTATGGTGGTTAACTATTATGGCGGGTGCAGTCCCACGGCACGATACTTTTCGAGCCGTTACCCGCATCATCTGTATGCGGCGCTCGGATACGTGGTGTATGTTGTGCAGCCGAGCGGTGCCAGCGGATTCGGCCAAGAGTTTGGCTCGCGCCACGTGAACACAGCAGGCGATGGCCCTGCCGATGATATTATCGAGGGTACTAAACGCTTCTGCGACGAACACAGTTTTGTGGATGCAACAAAGATTGGCTGCATCGGAGCATCGTATGGCGGCTTTATGACACAGTATTTGCAGACAAAGACCGATATATTTGCAGCTGCAATATCGCACGCCGGAATAAGCGACCACACAAGCTATTGGGGCGAGGGCTATTGGGGCTACTCGTACAGCGAGGTCAGTATGGCACGCAGCTACCCGTGGAGCCACAAAGAATTATATGTCGAGCACAGCCCTCTGTACAACGCCGATAAAATTCACACCCCCATATTATTCCTGCACGGTAACGTCGATACTAATGTGCCTGTGGGCGAGAGCATTCAGATGTTCACTGCTCTGAAACTATTGGGACGCGAGACTGCAATGGTGCTTGTCGATGGACAAGACCACCATATTCTCGATTATGGTAAATATATCCAGTGGCAGAGTACAATATTTGCGTGGTTTGCAAAGTGGCTCAAGGGCGACGCCTCGTGGTGGAACGATATTTACAAACCCAAGGCACTGTAAGAGAGAAAAAAAGAGGCTGAAAAAGTCTATATAATATGAACCCCAAAAGTTAGACAAAAACTTTTGGGGTTCACTTCAGGAGTGCCCATACTGTCAAGATAGAAGTGCAACAAAATTCCCTC
>CAYYEL010000083.1:0-9730 GCA_964470845.1 uncultured Bacteroidaceae bacterium
TTACGCTCGGGATAGTCCGTTCAAGCAAGCTTGACGGCCTCTCCACTCACTTAACAAATACTTTGGCTGCGCCCAAGTGCTTTACGCTCGGGATAGTCCGTTCAAGCAAGCTTGACGGCCTCTCCACTCACTTAACCAGCACTTTCTTACCATTGACAATGTAGATACCCTTAGCAGGATTCTCTACACGGCGGCCACTGAGGTCGTAGATACCCTCGACAACAGTCTCGTTCTTAACCTCCTCGATAGCAGTCTCACCTGCAACATACTCCTCAATGAGGAATGCCGACGAATAACCATCGTTCCAGAAAGGTGCGCTTGCGCCATCATAATCGCTACCATCGGCCTTAAGAACCATATAACCACTCTCCCAAGCACCGTTGTCTGTGCGCACTCCGCGGTAACTGCTCCAAGCCATATAACCCAAAATATCAACGGGCTCGGCAACTACAACCGACGAAGGAACGAGTTTATCGAACTTGATGTGAGACATTTCATTCTTCTCGGCTTGGAAACCTACTACGTTTCCGTTGCCCTCAAGCCAATTAACACCGCTATATTTGCTGTGATATACAAGGTAGTTACCGTCGATTGTCTTCAGCGAGTAAGCACTGTCGATGCGCTCAACGGTTACGCTATCCTCGGCAAGAATCTCAACCTCGCTCAACTCGCACTCAAATGCAGCTGTCTCGGGATAAGCAATGCCGTCAACGGCAATCATTGCAACGTCCTTACCCTCGCCTGTTCTTGCGTTGTCGGTGTAGTTGAGGTAGAACTTGTTACCGTTCTTGGCAACCATTGTGAAGCAGTATTTCTTTCCAACCTCGGGCATCTGAACATCGGTAGATGATGCGTAAGCGGCGAGTGCCTCTTCGAGCATTGCTTTATTGGCCAATGTGGGAGCCTCGGCTACTACATCGAGAACCTCTTTAAGAGCTGCGCGGGGTGCCTCGTTGGGATAACCTACGCCCACAAGAGCGAGCATCTGCTGTGCCTGAGCCACAAGTGCAACAGTCTCGGGATTATCAGCTGTCGAAATAAGCTCACGCAACAGAGCGGTTTTCTCAATGAGTTGTGCTGTAATATCCTGTACAAGAATCTCGGTAGCCTCGGGGTCGGCAAAAATTTCCTGAGCCTGTTTGTACAGATTGTTAAGCTCCTGAAGCTCGTCGATGAAAGGAATGTACTCGTCAACTGATACCGAGCGATAGAATGCTGTTGTCAGACGGAACTCGGCCAAGTGCCAATAGTCGTGGTCGGCACCTGCACCCTTGCGGTCGGTCGAAGTCTTTACAACCTCGAAGCGGATGAAGCTATAACCCTGCTCAGCCTCAATGGGCTCAGATGAATAGCTCTTTGCATCGCCCTTAGGAAGACCTGTTACGTAAGCAAGTTCCTCGAACTCTGCGCCGTCGTTACTACCTTGAACCGAAATTTCAGCAGGATAGTCATTGGCAGCACCGCTACGTGTTACGTAGTTGAAACCGAATGCACTGATTGAGTTACCGCCAAGGTCGATTGTGATGCTGTGAGGCTTACCGTCGTCCGAAGCGCCATTGTCGCTCCAACGTGTATGGAAGTATGTTGCATTGTTACCATCAAGAAGATCGGCAATGGGGCCCTCACCGGCCTCTTGAGCATTGGTATAGAGATAATAGTCGGCATCGGGATCGGTTGTCTGAAGGTCGAAAGGAACACCACCAACCTCGGCATAACCGGCCTCGTCGTAGAGAAGAACATCTGCATCGGTAAGAGCCTCCTTAAGCGCTGCAAGAGTAGCCTCTGACACAGCCTCAGTATCGCGCACTGTCAACAGAATTGTCGAACCTGCGTCGGCACCGCCTGTCCAGAATGCAAGAGCCGGCTGACGTGTATTCATAGCGTATGTTGTACCATACTGATAGATGTAAACACCTGTCTCAACCTGATTACTCTTCTTTGCGAACCAATGCGAAACATAACCATCAAGATAAGGAAGTTCCTCATTTACGTCGTAGAGCAAGGGATATGTACTGCCGTCGTTGCCCAAGGGGTCGGCCGAAGCAAGAACGCGCGACTCACCTGCCGCCATATTCACAATCTGGAATTTGAAGGGGTTACCTACGAACGCCCAAGTATAGTTGTCCTCAAGGCCCTCGGGTACTTTCTGAACAGCACCTGCACCTGTGTTACCTGCGGGGATATACTCCTGACCCTCGGCGTAACCAAGATACCACTTGTTGCTACTGTGAATAGTCATATAGTACCAACGATTGATGCTTGCATAATCCTTGGCAAATACAATGCTGTTGTCATAAGAGCAGGTAATCTCGTATGTAGCATCGCCCTCAACAAGACCTTCGGGAAGGTTGTTAAATGTTACACCGTAAGCTGTGAGTGTGGGCGTAGGAAGATTGGCACCCATATTGGCGTCGAAACTCTCTGTTGCCACTACCTCGCCATCGAGAACGTAGTTGTAAACAATTGTAGCGAGTGTAGCCTCCTCAAGAACAACCTTAAAGTTGCTCACAATGATACCCTTATTGGCACCTGCAAAGAGGAACGAGGCTGAAGTCTCTTTAAGACCCTCAACAGCAACGCTCTGAACGTCGTAAGCAGGAACATAATCTTTGCCATCTACTGTAAGAGTAACGTCGTCGGTATATTCTCCGTCCTTTACAAAGTCGAAGCTATAAGCCGACACATAGTAACCGTGAGGAGCAGTCATAACATACTGCGACGGGCTAACCTGTCCGACATAAAGACGAAGATTATCGTGCTCGTCCGAAACAGAGATGTTGTTGGCACTTACGCTGAATGTAAAGCCGGGAACCTCGTTGCTTTCCCAAACAGAGTTCCAAGTACCGGCATCATTACCCTGTATAAAAGTACCGCTGTTACGGTCAATTGTAACGGTGAGCGTCTCGGCCACCGCTGCTGCCATAAACACGAACAGCATCGAAAAGATTAGAGTAAATTTTTTCATAAATATTTAATTTAGTTAATAAAAAGGTTTAATATTTCCTATTTCATTTTCTATTTGCCATAAAACTACTATATTACGCTTTAAAATAGTCAGCAACAAACTTTTAAAAGCAGTGCAACATTTGGCAAAAACTTTTCAAAAGTAGTATTTTTTATTAAAAAAACGGTACAATTCTGTACATTTTTTTCAACAACTTTAGAAGTTTTTGAGTTTTTGAGCCACGCGATAAAAAGCAAGAGTGTGAGCGACTTAAAAATAACTTTTCAACCTCTCACACTTTTTCCATATATTTTAATTACAAGGAGCGATGGTGTTTGCCTGCGTTTGTTCATCAAAAAAATGAGTACCACTGTGGTGGTACTCATTTTCTCTTTTATTGAATGCTTTTATTAAGCTCCAAAGTTGTCGTACATAATAGACTTTTCCTCTACACCAAGGTCGGTGAGCATATTCACCACAGCCTTTGACATAGGGCCGGGACCGCACATATAGTACTCAATATCCTCGGGAGCCTCGTGGTTCTTCAGATAAGTCTCATAGATTACCTGATGTACAAAGCCCGGAGTATATTTTACGCCTGCTGCATCGGCAGCAGGGTCGGGACGGTCGAGTGCAAGGTGGAAAGTAAAGTTGGGGAAGTCCTTCTCAAGCTGCAAGAAATCCTCAAGATAGAACACCTCGTTAAGCGCACGAGCACCATAGAAGTAGGTCATTACGCGGTCGGTAGTCTTGAGTGTCTTTGTCATATGCATAATCTGCGCACGCAAAGGTGCCATACCGGCACCACCACCTACCCACATCATCTCCTTCTTTGAATCGAAAATGGGGTGGAAGTCGCCATAAGGGCCACTCATAATAACCTTATCCCCGGGTTTCAGAGTAAAGATATACGAGGATGCAATACCACCGGGAACATCCATAAATCCCGAACGGTCGGGCTTGAAGGGAGGTGTTGCAATACGCACTGTAAGCATAATGCGGTCGCCCTCGGCAGGATAGTTAGCCATAGAGTAAGCACGGATAGTGGGCTCGGTGTTCTTACATTTGAGACCCAACAGACCGAATTTCTCCCATGCGGGCAGATACTCGTCGGTAATAAGGCTCTTGTCGATGTCCTTATCGTAGTCCATTTCGTATGCAGGAATCTTAATCTGTGCGTATGAGCCGGGCACAAAGTCCATATGCTCGCCGGGAGGCAACGCCACGATAAACTCCTTGATAAAGGTAGCCACGTTCTTGTTCGAGATAACCTCGCACTCCCACTCTTTCACGCCCATAACCGACTCGGGTACCTTAATTGATACGTCGTTTTTGAGCTTAACCTGACAGCCCAGACGCCAATGGTCTTGCTGCTCTTTGCGCGAGAAGTGTCCCTTCTCCGAGGGAAGAATCTCGCCTCCACCCTCTGTTACCTGACACTTACACTGTGCACAAGAACCCTTACCACCACAAGCCGAGGGAAGGTAAATGCCATTCTCGGCAAGTGTACCGAGAAGCGTTCCGCCTGCTGCCACCTCAACGGTATTCTCGCCGTTGATTGTAACCTTAACATTTCCCGAGGGAAGCAGATATTTCTTAGCCACCAATAGTATAACCACCAACAGAAGGATGATTACAAGAAAGACGGCTATACTTGCCAAAATTAGTTTCATAATCTTATTTCTTTAGTGGTTAATTACATTTTAATACCCGAGAAGCACATAAACGCAAGCGCCATCAGACCTACGGTGATGAAGGCAATACCCAATCCGCGAAGAGGCTTGGGAACAATGCTGTACTCCATTTTCTCACGTACGGCAGCAAAAAGCACAATTGCCAATGCCCAACCAAGACCCGAACCAAGCGCAAACGCCACCGAATCCCAGAAATTAAGGATAGCCTGTGAATTGCTTGCCTCCATTGCTATACGCTGCTGCATAAAGAGCGAACCACCCATAATGGCACAGTTCACAGCAATAAGCGGCAAGAAGATACCAAGCGACGAGTATAGCGAGGGCGAGAAACGCTCAACAACCATCTCGACCAACTGTGTGATACCGGCAATAACCGCAATGAAAAGAATAAATGCGAGGAACGAAAGGTCAACACCCTCGATAATTGCATCGGGGCCCAGCACCTTTGTCTGCAACAGGTAGTTTACAGGAAGAGTAATCAACTGCACAAAAGTTACAGCAATACCCAATCCGATAGCCGTCTTTACACTCTTAGATACAGCCAAGAAAGAGCACATACCCAAGAAGAAGGCAAAAATCATATTGTCCACGAAAATCGAACGGACAAGCAAACTAAAAAAATGTTCCATAATCTTCTATCTTTTACTGTATCTAAATTACTCTTCTTGCAGGCTCTTATCCTTGGCACGTTGCACCCATATGATGCAGGCAATCAAGAAGAATGCCATAGGCGCCATAAGCATAAGGCCGTTGTTAATATAACCCATCTCATATAAAGCGTCGGGGATAACCTGAATATCGAGCAGTGTACCCGAGCCGAAAAGCTCGCGAACAATAGCAACGACAACCAAAATCATAGCATATCCTAAACCGTTACCGATACCATCGAGGAACGATGCCCAAGGGCCATTCTGCATAGCAAAAGCCTCAAGACGTCCCATAAGAATACAGTTAGTAATGATAAGTCCGATATAGACCGACAACTGCACGCTCACGTCATAAGCAAAAGCCTTTAGAATCTCACTTACCACTGTAACAAGAGCAGCCACAACAACCAACTGTATAATGATACGGATGCGGTTGGGGATAGTGTTACGAATGAGTGAAATAATCACATTGGACATTGCCACAATAATGGTTACAGAGAGTCCCATTACAATGGCGGGAGCCAATTTACTTGTTACGGCAAGTGCCGAACAGATACCAAGCACCTGTACTGTTACAGGGTTGTTCTTTAGTAGAGGCGTGTTCAAAGCCTCCTTATTTTTACTTGAAAAGAGCTCTGCCATAATTTATTTCTCCGTAGTTTTTGCCTCTGCATTCTCGCAAGCTGCGTCGCAGGGAGCTGATTCAACATTTGTTTGCGGCTGCTGTTTGGCAACAAGGAACTGCTTGTAATTCTCCAAACAGCTCTTGAGCATTTTGTTTACACCATCGCAAGTGATGGTGGCACCCGAAATTGCACTCACCTGAGTAGCTTCGTTACTCAAACGACCCTTAACTGCCTGAATGGCTACCTCGCCACCTTCAATAACATTCTTGCCGTCGAAGAGCTTTGTAAATTTCTCACCTGCAATCTCGGCACCAAGACCCGGTGTCTCACTTGAGTGCGAGAAATATACTCCATAGATTGTGTTACCATCGCTGTTAACAGCCATATAACCCCAAATACCGCCCCAAAGTCCTTGACCGGTCATAGGAATTACATATTTTTCCTCGCCATTCACATCGCAGATGTAGATAGGAAGATTATCCTCGGTTACAGCATCGTTGGCAACCTCGAAACCACCCTCGGCGGCAATCTCGTTACCTGCTGCGTTGATGATAGCATCTTTCTTTACAATCTTCTCGTACTCGGCCTTGGCATCCTTTACGTCCTTTATGTGAAGCGACGCAAGAATCTGTTTCATTTTGTCGAGTTTGATATTCTCGTCCTGCATAGGCTTGAGTGCCGATGATACACCCGCCAACATAAAGGCTACAATTACCACTACAATGGCTGCATATATTATAGAATATAAATCGCTGTTAGTGTTAAATCCCTTCTTTTTGGGAGCCTCGGCCTTAGCATCATCTGCTGCCGCACCCTCGACCTTAAACTGGTCGCTGCCGGCCTTGCACAGAGGACACGCGTCGGGCGCACTACTGCCTTCGTGCGCATATCCGCATACTTTGCAAACATATTTCTTTGCTGCCATATCCTTTAATTCTTTTTGGTTAAACGACGTGCACGGGCATTTACGTTAGCCTGTACTACACAATAATCAATAAACGGCGCTACTACGTTCATCAACAGAATCGCAAGCATCATACCCTCGGGGTAACCGGGGTTAAGCACGCGGATAAGAACGGCCATTGCACCAATGCCAAGACCATAGATATACTTACCAACCTCGGTGCGAGCCGATGTAACAGGGTCGGTTGCCATAAACACTGCTCCGAAGCAGAAACCACCCAAGATAAGGTGCTGCCAGAAAGGAACGTGTGCCATTGGGTTAGTGTCGGGCAATGTAGCATCGAACAGCATCGACATTGCAATACCGCCCACAAATACGGTTACCATAATCTTCCAGCTTGCCACACCACTCCACAACAGAATGACTGCGCCGATGGCAATAGCAATAACGCTTGTCTCACCTATCGAACCGGGCATAAGTCCGCAAAGCATATCACAGGTAGAGAGTGCCGAACCGGCAGCGCCTGTAATCTCGGCACCGTTAACAGCAAACTGAAGTGCTGTTGCACAAGTGTAGCCATCGGGAAGGTCGCAACCAAGGCCGAAGATAGACTCGGTAGCTACCCACACTGTATCACCCGAAATTACTGAAGGGTAAGCGAAGAAGATAAATGCACGTGCAATAAGAGCCACGTTAACAATGTTCATGCCTGTTCCACCAAAAACCTCCTTGGCAAAGATTACTGCAAATGCAGTAGCAAGGGCAAGCACCCACAGAGGGCAGCCAACGGGAACAACCATAGGGATAAGAAGACCCGACACAAGGAATCCCTCGTGAATCTCCTCTTTCTTAATCTGTGCGGCTATAAATTCAATTCCCAAACCTACGCCGTAAGAGACAACAATCTTGGGCAGCATCACCATAAGACCAAAGAGGAACATTTCAATGAGCGTACCCTCTTGTCCTGCGGCCAAATAGTTCTGATAACCAATATTATACATACCAACGAGCAGTGCGGGCAGCAGTGCAATTACCACAAACGACATAATGCGCTTGCTGTCGATTGCATCGTGAATGTTTACGCCACTCTTCGCTGTGTCATTGGGAACGTACAAGAATGTCTCCATTCCGTCGAACACCGAGCGCAGTGCGCTCAGTTTACCACCCTCCTCGAAGTTAGGCTTAATTTTATTAAGGTAGTTTCTTAATATTTTCATACGATTATTTTTTATCTTGCATTATAAATCCGATAATATTCTCGTATTAGCACATCTCGGCACGCAGTTTGTCGAGACCCTCGCGCACAATACGCTGAAGTTCGAGCTTCGATGAATCGACAAACTCGCAAAGAGCAAAGTCCTCGGGAGCTACCTCGTAGATACCAAGCTCCTCCATTTTGTCGATATTGCCTGTGATGATAGCTTTAATAAGGTATTCTGGATAAATATCCATGGGGAACACCTTGTCATACTCGTTCGACATAATCATATGGCGCTCACCACCCTTGATACGTGCATCAATTGTATATTCACGCTTGGGACACAGCCAACTGAAGTAGCTGCGACTTGTGCTGAACATCGAGAAACGGGGAGCAATCCAACCGAACATCTCGTCGCCGTTCATAATCTCGGGGATTACTGTTACCTCGTTCGAGAATGCACCCAAGAAGCCATCGGCTGTAGTCTTTTTACCGGTGAGTACGTTGCCGTCGATTATACGCAGCTCGTGCTCCTTGGCCAGACGTCCGTCGAGCAGCGTTGTGAGCTGTGCACCAAGCACCACCTTGCTGTACGAGGGGTTCTTAACCTCGCTGCCTACGAGTGCTATGGTACGGGTGAAATCGACTTTACCTTTGTTAAAGAGACGACCGATGAAGATAACCTCCTCGGCACCGATAGTCCACACAATCTCGCCTTTATTGATGGGCGCTACGTGGTTAATCTGTACACCTACGTTACCTGCGGGGTGAGGCCCTTTAAATGCGGTGGTAGTAACATTTTTTGCTACATTCAGTGCTGTCGATTTCTGCTCGGTGCTCACTCCGAGATATACGGGTGCGATGCGCGACAGGGCGTCGAGACCTGTCTGAAAATCGTCCTCGTTACCTTTCAGTGCAACCTCAAAATCGACGGCCAAAGGCTTTGAATCGAATGCCGACACAAAGATTGCCCTCGGGGTGTCTGTAGGGGTAGCAATTACATCATACGGTCTTTGACGCAGGAAAGCGAACAAGCCGGCTGCAAGCAGGTCGGCAATTACATCCTCGGCCGAGAGCGAAAGGACATCTTTTGCCTTACACTCTACCGACTCGAATTTGCCATCCGCCTCTACTACAACGCTCAACACTCGTCTTCTCTCGCCGCGGTTCACCGCAACAACTTTTCCGCTCACCGGCGAAACAAATCGCAACTGGGGAGCATTTTTGTCCACAAACAAGGCATCACCGGCTTTCACGGTATCCTCGGGCTTTACAACAACCTTAGGAGTAACTCGTGTAAAATCGGCGGGCATCAAGGCATACAACTTGGCCGCGCCAACCGATGTAAAATCGGCAGCAGGAGCGCCTTTCAGTTTGATATCCAATCCCTTAGAAATTTTTACGACTCTGTGCATATAATTTGAGTTACGTTAGTACATTATGTGGCGCAAAATTAAAGAATTTTTTCTTTATTTACATCATCATTTTAGAACAAAAATAGGTTTGGGCAAAAAAAAGTTTATTTATTGTTAGAAACTGTTTAAATTTATAAAAAAGTTTATATTATCTTGGAAGCCGCTATTTCGTTGTTTTTTATATTCAAAAATGCCTGTTTTCTTCTTTTTCTCGGTTATATAGCGGGCTAAATAACAGAGAAAAAGAAGAAAATAGGCATTTTTGAATATAAAAAACAACGAAATAGCGGCTTCCAAGATAA
>CAYYEL010000084.1:0-9709 GCA_964470845.1 uncultured Bacteroidaceae bacterium
AACCAAGGTCTCCACTGCTGAATACGACGTCAAGACCGGCAATCTGTCCTTGGAGAGCCTCATCGACCGAAGCACATGAGAGACCGTCCATCTCGCTCATATCAAATTTCTGAGTAGCCGATGATACCTCGCGCTCAAGGATGTCAAGCGCACCACTGCGCTGACGAGGCTTGGCGGTGATGACAACCTCATCAATAATATTATCCTCTACCATTTTGATATTGAATACGGTGCGCGAACCAATCTCAAGTTTCTGGGTTTTGTAACCAATGTACGAAACTTCGAGATGGTTGCTTGTGTTCTTAACAACCATAGAGAAGTTACCCTCCATATCGGTGATGGTAGCCTCGATAATACGGTCGCTATTGTCGCGCTCGGTTACGTTAACCATCATAAGCGGACCCTCGGAATCACTGAAAACTTTTCCGGAAATACGTGCACTCTTCTGTGCAAAGGCCGATGTACCGACCAAGCAGCAAAGAGTAAGCAACATTAAATGTTTTATCTTTATCATGGCGTTTATTTTTATTTCTCAAATGTTGTACCATCATTGTTGTACCAAACCTGAGGCTCGGCATACTCTTTACCTTCGGCGTCAACGTAGCTGCCTGTTGCATCGGCAAATTTGTACTCAATTGACAAAATCTTGCCGCTTGCACTCTTCTTGATAACCTCGGCTACGCGAGCACCATCGCTTGTAATAAGAATACTGTTGCCACCCTCGTCAAGTACATACTCCTCCATATTCATATTGTCGGTAGAACCCTCGACTTTCTTCATAAGGTAAGCTACGCGCTTGTAAGTCTCATAACCCTCGGCATCTGTTACGATGATGTTGTTTCTCTGACCTACAAGGTATTTACCGTCGATAAAGCCCTTGCCACCGGCAACTGTCATTGTATCAACAAGCTCACCATTGTCGGCGTAACGACAGAATTTATTGTCGTAACCGAGAAGGCCACCGTTCAACAGAGCCTTGTCAACCTGATGAAGCACTGCAAATGAAGATGTCTCGATGCTGTGTCCGAATTTTGAAGCATTGATAGCTGCTGCACCCTTACAGAACATAAGAATGTCGCGTGTCATAATGTTCCAAGACTTGCCTTCCTCGCCCGAACGGTTCAATACAGTAGCTGTGTTACCAAGGTCATCGGTTACTGCGAGTGTTCTCTGAGTGTTGCCAACAGTTGAATTGGTAGATTGAATTACTGTCTCGAAGAATCGACCGGTCTCCTCGTCAATAGCAGCTGTCTCGAAACGTGCCGATGTTGATGTCTCACCTGCCGATGTTACCGAGAAGTCTTTCTTATCAACGAATACCGAGTTATCTTGGAAGTGATAACGTGCAAACTTATTGATTAGTCGGATGTTAGCAATAACCTTACCTGTCTTGTCAACACCACCTACTGTATCGGCAAGCTCGGCCTGCAATTGCTCCCAAGTGGGAAGACCTAACGCATAAACTGCATCAATAGCCTCGTCAGTGGGGACATATACTGTGTAGTGATATGTGCTGAAGAAGGGCACTGTGTAGTCGCGAGGAATACCCGAACCGTTTGTTGTATTTGTCTTACCATAGAACACTGCGTAGCGAGGCAATGTATCACGCTGCAACTTAGAAGAGTCTATTGTAGGATAAATCTGACGGAAGAACGAGATGAGGTCCATATCCTCGGGACCGTTACATACGTTGAAGAATTTTTTAGCGCTTAATGCAGCTGTGGGATTAGATGCAGCTGTGTTGAGCTTATGATATACTGTCTGTGTCGGAGGTGTGGGAATACCCGAAGCAAGAGTATCACCATTCTGTGCTATATTAGCATCCTCGCTATATGTACAATATGTAACACCGTTATCCTCGGGGTAGCGTGTGAGAACCGACACTGATGTTCCATTCTCAAGCTGCTCACCACCGTAGAATGTCATACTCTCGGCTGCGGGCTTGCCATCGGCATCCTTGATTGCGGGGTTAAAGTCGCACTTGATTGTACCATAACCCTTTGACAGATAGTAGCTGTTACCATCCTCAACATCACCTACTATAATAAGGTATTCGAGAAGGTCGGTCATACGGTTGTAGAGGAAACCTGCGGGCGAACCTGCACCACCGGGAGCACCCCAACCATAGTTGAACGATACGCGATCGACACCGGCAAATTTAGTGTTAACAGATGTTCCCTCAACTGCATAGTTGGCGATTGTATCTGCAACTACATATTTACCTGTACCCAAGGTATCAACACCAAAGTAGTAGCGCTTAGCCCAAATTTTAGCAGCTACGTTTGTACCTGTACGATACTTGTTATCGTAGAAGAATTTATATGCGATACCACCGACACCGGGTGAGAGTTGTGAATTCTCGGCCTCGACAATTGTTACAGGGTCGTAATATACGAAATATTCGTCATCGGGAACGATGAAGCTGTATGTTGCATCCATAGCCTTCAGATACGAGTTGTAACCAAGAGTTTGGATGGCAGCACGCATAATTGTCATATTGGTCATTGTGAGGGGAGGTGCAGATACTGCACGATAGTCAACAGGACCAAATACCTGATTCAGGATGTAAATAACACCATTGTTGGCAACAACGCACTCATCTACATTCTCGGGGGTAACACCCATAATCTCAGTACCGTCGTTATATACCTGATCAAATTTACTGGGTACTGAAGTCGAGAATGTGGGAAGCATCAAGTTGTTGATGAATGATGCGATAATATTGCTGGGGATACTATCGAGTGCGGGGATAATTGAGGTATAATCATTGTCGTTCAATACAACCTCGGGAGCGTAAAGATCGACAAGGAATTTACCTGCACCACTCTTGAAGTAATTATAGATGTGTGCATCCTTGGGAACGAGCATTGCTGCCATATCACCCTCGGCTGCTGCCGAACCCTGACGATAGGTGTTCCATCCCGGGTCGAATGCAAGAGCAGGTGTCTTGGTCTTTTCCTCGTCGCTCACTCCAACTGAAGCACCGTTTTCTACTTTATATAAAGGACGTGCCTCGGAACGGTTGATGTAACGCAACACGAACACACTGTCGGGGTTGTCGGTGTTGTCATTTACATAGTTGTATGTCTGACTGAGTGCAGCATCGTAGAGAGGAACACTGAATCGGTCGAGCATATAGCTGAATACCTTTGTGCTGTCGTGCTGACGAAGCTCCTCGGCCATATTCGAGGGAGGAACAAGAACACCATCCATACGGTAAATGTAACCGTTCTTACAGGTAATTGTAAGTGTATCGTCCGAGTATTCTCCAAAGTCGATACCGCTTGCAAGCACCTGATTCTGGTAGATGAAAGCCTCATCACCCGAACGAGGAGTAGAACGGTCGGCATTAAAGAATACATTTACGTCGAGCGAGTTAATGCTCTTCGACTTCATATACTCGCGCAAGAAGTGTACCATCATAGGATCGGTACCGTCGGTTGCAAGCAAAAGTCCCTTATCGCGATAATTGTCCCAATGAGCATTGTTTGTGGGAAGCATCTCGGGTGTAAAGAAGGGGATTGTGTCAACCGCCTGCGACGATGTGAGACGACGCAAGCAAGAACCCTCGATAGGAGGATTGCCGGGAAGACTCGACATCATATCAAGCAGATAAGCATTGTCAAGCATCGAGCTGTAAAGAAGAATCTTCATCTGGGCTTTAGACAGCTCATTGAAACTACTTACACCCCAGCGGTTATTCTGGAAGAACTTCTCAAATGCAGCATCATCGGCTACAAAGACTGTTTTACTACCGGTGCTGGCAAGTACGTCGGTGTAACCGAGACTGTCAATGATTGCAGTGTAGTAGTTGTAGGTACGTGCGCCCTGCTCTCCTTTCAGAAAGTCGTAAATGCTGGCACCTAACCACGACGGCTCTTCGTCATCATACTTGTAATCGTCAAACTCGTCGGTACAAGACTGCATCATGCCGCCGGCAAAAAGCGCACACAGCGATACGAACGCTACGCGGCCAAATTTACTTAAACGGTGTTTTAACATAAATATAAATTTTATAATTAATTAGAATTTTTCACAACTAATCACAAAAGTACATCGCATAGTGAGCCACTATGTAACGCGCAAAAATAACTCTTTTCAATTAATGTTCAAATAAAAAACATTAAATTTATTAAGAAGTTGCATTTTTTTCTTTCAACTGGCTGTTAACATTGGTCGAAAATCGTTTTTTTGCATAAAATTATTTTTATTTTTATTAGATATTTTTAAAATTCTCGTGGGTTGCTACACGACTTTTATAGTTGTCATTCTGACACATAAAACAAAAAGAAAGCCTCCATAATGACAATTAACAAATGTCATTATGGAGGCTTTCTTTAGGCCGATAGTAACGCTATCGGCCTATTTTCCTGACGATGAGTAGCTGACGCTATCGGCCTCGCCTCTTACTATACGGGCAATCTCCTGAGGGGTAAATTTAACCGGCTCGACCATAAATTCGGGTACGTTGTAGGAACGGTCGAACATAGGATAAAAATCGGGCGAAGACTGTGGCAGCACAAAGGCTTTTGAGGCCTTGCCGTCGGCATCGACGTGTGCTATAAACAGGCGGGTGTAGTTGGTATCTTCGCGTCGGCTTGAGAAGAGTATCCAGCGCGAGTTACTACTCCACGAGTGATAGCTCTCGGCTGCATCGGAATTGGCCTCGACAAGCGGCCAATAGCTGTGCTCGGCAAGGTCGAAGAGGTAAAGGTCGGCATCTTTGTGCCATACGTGGAAACAGCCATACTCGCCAAGAGCAAAGAGCAGATAGCGCCCATCGGGAGAGATACGGGGGAAAGTGGCGCTCTTGCCCATTTTTGAGGCTGCAAACACTGTATCGACCGGGCCGAAGGCGTATGTATCGGGGTTCCACGAACGACGCAAAATATCGTATTTTATATCGCGGTAACGTATAATTTCCTCTTTCATCACTGTGTTTGCAGTGTCCTTGACCTCGAAATGAGCCGAGCCGTAATAGAGTGTACGGCCATCGGGCGACCACCACGGGAATACCTCGAGGTCGTCGGGTGCATTCGATACATTGGTTACTGTGTTCGACACCGGATTATACACAATAACGTCGCTTGCTACATCCTGTACCTCGACCTTGTTGCTGTTGCGTGTGTGGAATATCTGTCCTGTCTTGTTCACCGAGTAGGCAACTACGTCGTAAACAGGGTTAAAGGCCGGATAAACACCTGCCGAGAGTGTCGAATCGGTTGTCATATTAAGTTTACGAGGCTTGCCGTTGTGCACAAAGAATGTTCCACCGTTGTGCTGACGCACGTGGAATTGCATATTATCGGTGCGGTAGTTTTTATAGGCGTGGCAGTTTATACACGAGCCTTTGTCCTCGGTCTGTGCCAACATATTGTTGTATATAACCTTCTCGTCGTAGTTTGTAAGGTTGCGTTGGCTTATGGTCAGTGTCTCGTAGCAGACATACGAGGGGGGAATGAGACGATACGAGATATAAGGGTCTATCGTGTCGGGCGACACATTGTAAACAAATGGTTTATAGGCTTTCCATTGTCCGTTGGAGGCTGCAAATACCTCGACCTTCACACTGCTCTCTTTGGCTGCCGCGAGCATTGCGTGCCACTCCTCAAGTGGGGGCACAACGGTGCTTCCACCCAAAATAATTTCGGTGTCTCCGGCTGTGAGACGTGTTACATACTCATCGCCATTCTCTTTTATCTCGAAAGTGAGCGGCGCAATATTGCAGGGAATTGTTACGTCGATATAATCGGGGTAGATTGCGGGGTGCGTGGCAAGCGCCTCGCCCGATGCAGGCACTGTGGGCGAGCCACACGACAATACAGCGAATGTCGCTGCCATTATAATTGCATTAAACAGTCTTTTCATTGTGCATAGTCTTTTAATATATGTAAAGAACATTTTTTACAAGCAGATTCTTTTCCGACTGCTTTTTAGTTGGTTTTTATTTTGCGTACAAAGTGATAGAAGTACCAATAGGTGTTACCAAAATCTTGTTTAAAATGTGGTGCCATCTCGTCTAATTTTTTTCCCTTGAGGCTCGAGACACGTTTCCTAAAAGCTTCGAAATGGTGTTTTATGCCATCGTCGATGGGAATACGCGACACATCGACACTCTTGTCGAGTTTCGAGAACATCAGAATTGCCTCTTGATAGTGTGTGGGCAGACGGCGCAGTTGGCGGTTGTAGAGGTAGCGGTTAAGGTTGCCCCAAAAGCCTCTTATATCCTTGCGTGTGAGCGAGAACATCAGCGCGGCCTCGGAGAATGTCGGTGAATGAACAAGTGTCGAGCCCATTGCGATATTTTTCAACAGATAGGCCTCGACAAACGACTCATCGACGTCGAGTGCATCGGGATAAACTGCCATCGAAAGCGGGAGGGCAAACTCGGGCATTTTGGCAATAGCCTCGGGCTTGTCGGCCAAACGCTCGTAACGCTCGGCCCACTCGCGGTGGAAGAGCGTGTGTTTAAGAATATTTGTGTAACGCTTCACAAGGGTATATTCGCCATTGAGAAGCATCGAGCGTACAGCGTGTTTAAGATACTCGACCGTCCACCCGCGCTCAACAGCATTCTCGACGCACCAGCGGTAGCAGAAGTTAAATTTTCCGAAGCACCAATATGACATCAGTCCGCCTGTATGAGTAAGATGCACAGCCATAGGCGCATCAACATCGGCGCTGCCGTCGGGGAAGGTGAACATCTTCTCGCCCGCCTCGCCCGTATTTAGAAGCGCTATATTACGGTTAAGCACAATCTGCCGCGAGGGTAACTCTGTATCGTGGGCAAGAGCAGCCACACGCTTCCAATCGCCCTGCCACATTGCCGCATCCTGTTTATTTTCGATGCGGAAATTCGTATTTTTGTACCAATAAAAATAGCAGAAAATTACGGCTACCAACAACGCAGCAGCCTGTACGACGTAACTTTTTGTTACGTTCTTGCTGCTACCCGTGAGCTTATTATAGAGCGCCGCAAAAACAATCTGAACAAGGAAAAGCAGCACAAAAGGCACCCAATAAGTGATTATGCTGCGTATAAAAGCATCGGACGAGACATCCCAATTGTACGTGGGAAGACCGACTGTGTGTATATACTCAACAGCTACCGAATTATAATAATCGTACCAAAAGACGGGCACTTCATACACAAGCACAAGCGCCACCAACAGCACAGCTGCTCCGTCGAAAATCAAGCGTTTACGATTACCGTTACGAATAGCCATCGACAAGGCAATAACCGCCATACAGATAGCCGAAAAAAGTGCATAGAAGCCAAAAAGCGGATAGCCCAACAGCGTCCACACTATTATTACGGGAATGTGCAATTTGTACGATGCGCGGTTAAACAGCCATATAGCCAGCAGGCCTACAATTGTGCCTAATGTCGCCACAAACCAATAACCCGGGTGTTTAATGTAGTATATCCAATAGCCCAATTGAGTGTTTGTAGCCAACAGCAACAGCATCGGCAGCATTGCCACCATTGCATAATTGGCCGAGATGTGAAAAGCCTTGCGTGTGAGCAGATAAACCGCCACAAGCAGCCCCACAAAGATAGCAGCTCCAAGCGCAGGATAATAAAAGAATTGTGTAAGGAAACAACCTGCATAAGCCAATAATCCCGCGGGCACTTTCATTGAATTTATAAAAAAGAGGTCGTCGTAAAGGAAGAGCGACTGTGCCTCGATGCGCTGCAACTGCGCCTGCTCATAAAAAGCCAACAACGCCCACACCACCACACACATTGCGGCAAGCAGCAGACGATTGACCTTTGTAGCATTTATAACACCCGCAGGAGCGGTGCTTTTTGAATCAACTACATTCATAGTAATATCGGGTAACTTTTAATTCTATAAAACACTCTTATAGAGATTGTAAAATCTATTATTTATTAGATTGATTGCCTCTTTCAATGCGCAAAAAGTCGAGAATGACAAGCGCAGCCATCGCCTCGACCACAGGAACGGCGCGAGGCACCACACAAGGGTCGTGTCGGCCGCGTGCCGCAATTACAGTGGGCTCGCCCGCGCGTGTTACGGTTGGTTGCTCCTTGAGGATGGTTGCCACCGGCTTGAACGCCACGCGGAAATAAATATCCTGTCCGTTGGAGATACCGCCCTGTATGCCTCCGCTGTTGTTTGTAAGTGTCTCGATGCTGTCGCCACGATTGCAGAAAATATCATTCTGCTGCGAGCCTCGCCCCATTGCCGCGCCGAAGCCGTTTCCATACTCGAAGCCCTTGGCCGCATTTATCGACAACATTGCCCCGGCCAATCGAGCCGACAGTTTATCGTACAGTGGCTCGCCCAAGCCCACCGGAGTGCCTTTTATTACACAGGTAACAACGCCGCCCACGGTGTCTCCCTCGCTCTTGACGTCGAGAATAAGCTGCTGCATACGTCGGGCAACCTCGCTGTCGGGACAACGGACAACATTCTCCTCGGCCGCGGCAAGATTATATGCCCGATAATCCTTGTCGAGCATAATATCGCCCACCTGCGACGTGTAGGCTGCTATTGAAATTCCATACTCTTTGAGCGCCAGCATTGCAAGCGCACCGGCTGCAACACGCACCGCCGTCTCGCGAGCCGAGGAACGTCCACCGCCACGATAGTCGCGCACGCCGTACTTCTGTTCATATACATAGTCGGCGTGCGATGGACGATAGGCCTCGCGCAAATTACCATAGTCGGCACTGCGATTATTGGTATTTTGTATGATAAAGGCTATTGGCGTGCCCGTTGAGCGCCCCTCGAAGATACCCGAGAGAAAATGCACCTCGTCGGCCTCGTTACGCGCTGTTGTAACAGCACTCTGTCCGGGACGACGACGCTGCATCTGACTACGCACAAACTCCTCGTCAATGAGTATGCCTGCCGGATAACCGTCAAGCACGCCTCCGATTGCCTCTCCGTGCGACTCTCCAAATGTCGTAAGCCTTAATATTCTTCCAAAAGAGTTCATCTTATAATATTCAAAATAAGGAGACGCCACACACCGGTGGCCGTTCCTTATTATTTTTATTTCAGATAGTTAGTTGCTTTATCAGTTACCGCAACAACCGCCGCAACCATCGCCACAACCATCGCCGCAGCCGTCGCTACCACAGCCGCTGCATCCGCCACAGCCTTTGGCTGCCGCACGCAATTGCTCGTAGAATTTCTTCATCTCGTGCTCTTTTGCGGGACGATTCTCAACAACCGTACCAACAAACTGAAGGTCGCAGCCTGCAAGCGGATGGTTAAAATCGAGCACCACCTTTGTGGGTGTTACCTCCTTAACCACAGCATATATCACCGACTTATCGATGTTGCGCACCATCTCTATGATATTACCCTCATAGATGTGTGCCGAGTCGAATTTGCCATCTATTGTAAAATCCTCGCGGCTGTGCTCTTGTGTGTGTGCCGGGTCATACTCGCCAAAGGCCTCGGCCGAGGGGATTGTAAAGTCAAAATCCTCGCCTTTTTTAAGGTCTTTAAGGCGTTCCTCGAATCCGTCAAGAGTATATCCCACTCCTGTAAGGAAAGCAAAAGGTTGTTCGCGGGTGGTTTGCTCCCACTCCTCGCACACACCGTCGCGGTGTTTATAAAGTGTGTAAGCCACACGCAGGTATCTGTTGTCTGTTTCCATAATAATTTTATTTTGTACTACATTAGTGTCCCATAAAAATTAGGGACGAGTTAAACATTAAATAAATTTGGTC
>CAYYEL010000085.1:0-9601 GCA_964470845.1 uncultured Bacteroidaceae bacterium
GGACCAAATTTATTTAATGTTTAACTCGTCCCTAATTTTTATGGGACACTAATGACTTACTTTATAAAACCAAACTAATAACAGCCGTTATTATTGCTACACCAGAAATGCTCATACACCATATTAGACGCTTTTGAAGCACTGAAATATTTTTAGACAATACCTCTATTTGATTTTTTAACTGTTCTGAAACTTCTTCATTATATTTTTTGATAGAAGCCTCTAGTTGATTTCTTGTAAACTCAATTTCTTGTTTGTACGAGTTCTTTGTTATATTCAATTCATTATTACATAATTCTACAGTTTCTTTACACTCTTTTACACGAATTTCCAATTGTTTATTATATTCCGCTATTTCATTTTCAATTTGTTGTATGAATTCGCGTTCTTTATTACTTATTATTTCGTCAAGATGCTCAAATTTTTCTTCAGATTCAGAGATTCTGCTAAGAATCTCTGAACGTAAATCTTTAATTCGTTCTCTTAAAGTAATGGTTCTATTAAATGATTGTTCAAAAAGCCCTTCAACAATTTTGGAGTCCACGTTATACCGAACACAGAGTTCGTGTAATAAATTAGCAACAATTTCCTTAGAACAATCACTATCCTCGAGTTGTTTGTATAGGTCATTTTCAATAACGACTGTCATCTTTATCAATTCAAGAACAGCCTCTAAATTCTCACCATTACTTTGAAATGCACCAAGAGTACATTCTGCAAGATTTCTAATACAGTCTAATATATTATTAAAAGACGCTTCTATATCAGTTTTTTGGTATAATCCAAAAAACTTCTTGTTTTTTACTATTGGTGAAGAAAAATCGGTAAGTTCTTTATAATTTTCTTGAAGTTCAATAAGACTATTATTAATTTTATTATTGAGTTCTGTCAGTTTCTTTGACTCTAAAAGTTCAATCTTATTTGCCAGATTTCTTCTTTCCGCAACTGTTGATGCAATTGTGATTTCGTTATTAAAAGTTTTCATCTTTATATTTATTTGCGATTTCGTTATATATACTGTTATTTTCTATTAAAGTCCGAGTTTCTTCGTTCAATACGCTTGTCCTATCCTTAATAGCTTTGATATTATCACGTGTCTGTTTAATTTCACAAATTATATCTCCAAAGAAATGGAATGTGTTACATAGATCTCTGCTTGACTTTAAAACAGTTATATTAGTTCTCAATTCATTAACAAATATAGATTGAGAACGAAGAAGGGATAGTTGCAACTGTGTATCCCTTACTTTCAAAGCGCCTTTAGTGTGATCAAAAAGCATTAGAACAATATTTGAGAATATCCCAGCAAATAGTCCTGCTAAACATTCTGCAATAAAGGATGCAATATTAGCTGGAATTGCCATACTTAGTAATCCCTTTTCAATAATTTCATTCAAAGAGAATCCTAAAATTGCAACTGCTCCTGCTGATAGAATTTTTGCAGCTTCATATATTTTTTCCTGCCAAGAATACCCTTTACTTCGCAAAACGCTATAAGCATTTCTTATAGAAGCGAACATTTGACGAATAACACTAAAAAGCCGTTTAAAAATACCTAATAGAAAATCATTGAGTGCATTGAGTAACTCAGTAGCTATTGCTCCACTAATATTCGCACCTATATTTTTTAGAATATTCATTGTTTTAGTTTTTATTTTCTTCCAACAAGCGCTCATAACGGTCTTGATATAAGTGGCAAAGCCTTGTTCTTGTATCAATTTTCTCTCCTCATAAAATGATGTAACTAAATTTGCAATAGCGTGTTTCATCAGGTCTTTTACAATAGATAATCCCACACCTTGTGCAGTTCTAATACCACGAACCTTGGCTTCGTGTTTTATGTATGCTATTTTTTCTTCACGTATATACAGCTGCATATCTTTCTCTGCTCCTTCTTTACCTTTTAAAATATCTGATAATTTTGAGCAATAACCCATATGTGAAGAAGAATCATGTACATCTGTAGGAATCAAATACATTCCATCTCCTGTTTCATGGATAGTTAGATGGTTACTTTCACGCCAACGCTTAGCTTCTGCTTTTGACTTAAAACCAAATCTTTCCACCAAAGCATTATCGAAAGCCTCAAAATTTTGTTTTCTAATATAGCCTGCTGCACTTTCAGCCTTACCTTCAGCAACGGCATTTTCATATCCTTTTTTAATTGTTTCTATATTAGGCATTGGAATTACAGGCCCTATACGATAGTTTCTTAAACCTGACAAGGACTCAAGATTTTGTACAGGATCACGAGTTTTAATAGTATTACCTTCTCCATTAGAGGTTATAGTATTTGTCTTTAAACGTTGAGAATAAGCCTCTTTATACATTTTAAATTTGGCTTTGCCTGCCGCTGACATACCATTAGTATCTCCTATAACGTTTTTATCAAAAGGATTTTCTTTTGCATCTGCCATATTTCGAGTTTGCCAATTAGCATTAGATACTGCATCTACCGGTTTGCAACGTTTATCAATCTCAACATTATTCAAACCATTAACATCAACAGGATTTTTGACAAGACTGAAAGTTTCCCCTGTATCTGTCATTGCATTGACATAATCTATTGCTCCCTTTTTTACAGCCTCCATTAAATCATACATCAAATCATGACTGTCATCAATTTGTTGTTGAAACTCATTTATTTGGGACAATAATTGTTCTTCTTGTTCAGAAAGTATCTCATCAAATGTCTCTAAAGAGAAATTAGAATATTCTATCTCTAAATCAGAAACACACAAATAATCTTTATAATCTTCATTCATAACAATTATATATTTTTGTATAAATCATAGCATAGTTAAAACAATATCAACTGAGTCATTAGAGAATTTAATCTTACTTAGTGACGTAAATTCCCAAACCTTTTGAAACTCCTTTATTTGCAATGGATAAATATCAATTATTTTATTTTCTGAATCTATTTTTACGCCATTTGGAAGAGCATCTAAGAATCTAACTATTTTACAAACTAATAAGGAAGTAATATTTTCCAAATTGTCTATTAAATAATTACTATCATTAGAATCGTATAAAAAAGACACATGTTCTCTACTAATTGTTTTGAGTTGCAATTTAATAGTCACCTTAGGTAAAAGTCTCGCCGGCTTATAGCCAGCTTCAATTGTCCTCTCATCAATAGTTGAAATATCGATTCTTACTCGGTATTTCTTCTGAATAAACTCTATTATCTCGTCATAATATAAAGCGGCCTTCATAACCATTCCACTTTTAGATATTATTACTCCAACTCTTTTTTGTCGTAATTACCGAACCAATCTTTCAGTTTTTCCTGTGCCTGCGCCTTCACATCGGCGTCTATACAATCGAGTTTTTTAATAATCCCACACATTACAGCGAGGTCGTCGCCATAACCAATGAGAATCATAAAATCGGGGATAATGTCAATGGGGAGGATAAAATATCCCAATGCACCTATTATAAGCACCTTCTCTGATATTGACACATTATCCGACTGCAAGGCATAAAAAAGCAACAAAGCGTAATAAATTACCTTAATTCCGGCCTTCTTTGCAACTGAACCAATTTTTTCCCAGAAGCCACTCTCGGTGTACTCTTTCTCGTACTTACCAAGTTCTATTTTGTTTTCATCAAATTTTTCACTCATAGTAGTTTTTGTTTAAAGGTTAATATAATTTCTATTCTAAGCGTTTGTTATTATTTAATGAAGACTCACCCAACTCTTTCCACGTCAAGATACACCATACTCAGTGCTCCAATGCGTTGAATATCCACCCCATACACACGCATAAAAGCATTGGCAACCGCCTGACGTCCATCGCTAAGCGTTAGCGGGTTACTCATTGAGTTTGTTACCACATCTACCGACATTCCACGCTCAATGCGTATGCCACCCGATAGTTTCGATTGTTTCACTGTAATTCTGAATAAAGGCATAGTAATAAATATTTATATTAAACAATTTTTATCTTAGAAACTGATTGAATTTCTAAAAAATATTTTCTTATAGAAGCCGTATGTTTCGCCATTTTTTATATTCAAACTGCTTCTTAATTTTTGCAAATCTATATATAAAAGCCCATTTTACCCCCCCAATTGTTAAATAAAGTTAAACTCCAACCGTTTAAACAAAAATAGAGAGGCGCAGACCATTGTCTTTCACTCACCGAAATACAGGCATCGCCAAACACCCAAGAGAAGATGAATCAAAAGAAACAATAACCCACGCCGTTGGTATATACGACAATACAGGTCTGTATTGTGTTTATACAAACAGATGAGCGCCGTGCTTCTCTACCCCTTCTCTTTTTTGAAATTGGCGATTTCGTATTTCGGGACAAAGCAAAAAACGCTTTACATAAACTGCGCGACCATCATCAGGCCGACCAAGGCAAATATTATGCAAACGAGCGAAATAATATCAAGCTTGCTTGAATATTTCAAAACGAGTGCAGCATATATTCGCCGACCAAGGCAAATATAGCGAAATTTAAGAATATAAAAACCATTTCATCCATTTTTATATCTGCCATCGCTATATTTCCCCCAATAAACACGTTTTTCCACACAACGCTCATTCTGTTACGGGCTACTGATCTTGCCTATCCCACCAAAAAATGAGCTGCGTAAAGTTAGGCAACTCATATAACAAACGAGACAATTTTTACATAGATAAAAAGGCACACTGCAAGGTTGCACCAAAAACTCCCACACTTGGTACAATTATCCCCCTCACAAAAAACGCCGTAAATTTATATTTTGTATCTTCGTAGCAAATACATTACTTTTATAGCGACAAAAAAAATCTACTATGAATCAACGCCAACAAATATTACAAGTACTTTTCGAGAACAAAGTATTCGAGGGCAACATCAGCGAGCTTGCACGCACCTTGGGTTATTCCGAAAAGAGCCACAGCCGCAGCACCATCAACCGCATAAAAAATTCCGAGGTTGTTCTGACAGACAGAAAAATAGATGACATTTACACGAAGATAAAAGAAGAATATCAGATAGATGACGACGATTTTATAACCATTGCCAAGAGTGTCGAATATGGAAAGAGCCTCTACCGCCTGCTGCGCGAGGCCAATGGAATTGACGAGAATTGGTACAACACTGCTTTCGACGCCATTGTAACCGAGAATTACTCGGCTGTACCCCAAATGAGTGAAAGACTTACAAACGAGCTGCAAGAGATGAAATTGCAAGAGCCCGAAATCTATTTCGCTACACTTGCCTACCTATATATTATATATAAAGGAATATCTCCCTACACCGTCAAAGGGCGAAAAACCTTGTCCAAACAACTCAACGACCTCAACACACTGCTCTACAAACTTTATCCCGGCAGCAGCCGTTCCTACGAAGCTACAAAAGAGAGCATAAAGATTTCCCTTGCCGAGGAACACCAATCAATCCTTGGATACATCTACAACCTAAGACACATTATCCGAGGCTACGTCGATAATGCCTATTTTGAAAGTTTTCTGCGCGAGATGGGTATTCTGTTCGATGTAGGCGAAGACTCCTTTTGGATTGTTCCGGACGACACATTCCGCGAGGGCTGTATTCTGTGGTTTCTGAGCGTAATTCCAACAAAGTCGATACACCACGGCGCATATACAGCAATGAAACTGCAAGCCCGAAGCAGTGCCATCGACTCGTTCGAGCTTATAGAGGCCTACAATATAATGTTCATAATCAACGCCACTTACGACAATTTTCCCCTGATGCAAGCATATGAAATTTGCACAGGAAAAATTGAATATGCACAATTCAACTACAACACAGAGACACGCAGGCTCGAACTTACATTTGACGACAGTCTTCCGGCAACATTCAATCTGCCCCCTGTTCTCAAATGCCTGAACCTCGACAACCCCAAAGGGAAAGACGAGAAAATCTGGGCGAATATCGCGAACAAATTATCCGACGACAGACGCAGGAAATTCATCCTCACAGCCATTAACTCATCGTCTAACAGCAACTTCGAGTATCTTAGCGAGTACGATGTAAGCAACGTAAGCATCGACCGTATGAACCTTACCGTTACCATCGAGAATAAGGATGAGGAAAAAAGCTACTCAATCCCCACCGACACCTACACATTCTTCGAGCAACTAACGCCATCCGAATTTGCTTCGGTTGTACGCTACAAGGACACCGGCGAGCTTGCTATCGCTTGGAACGACCTTGGACAGACAGTACCGCTCCAAGAGTTTATAGAAAAGGAGTAATTATACAAATTAAGCCCCAAAGTTTTTCATTCAAACTTTGGGGCTTAATTTATATGTGCAATAAACACTATTTCACAAGAGTTTTTTTACCATTAACGATATAAATTCCGGGGCGCTCAATTCTATCAATTTTCTGTCCTGTAATTGTATAAATACCATTATTGAAACGCTTATTATCGGCCACATTTACAACAATCCCGGTGCTGACGCCCTCGGGCGCAGCCTCGAAGAACACCCTCGAACCGTCGTCCTTTGAGCCATTTGCATTGTAAAGCCCCATCACCTGTCCGCCGCTGCTCCAGCCGCCATTATGACTAAGAAAAGTCTTGCCGTCCGAGGTCTTAAAGGCATAGCAGTTGTTGGTGCAATCCAAAATCCACGTATAGTATTTGTTAGTCAGGTTATCCCTGCTCTGCATCTCGGTACATTTTGCAGCATCCCGACTGCTTGCCACAGTAACAATCTTATTATCCTCGGCCGAGATAATCATAATGTTACCATCCTCGGCCTCCATAAAATACCAAAATTGGTTCAAGGGGTATCTGGGATCCTGATTATTGATGCACAGCGCCTGCTTGTCGGCCCCCCAAGGAGTGATATTTGTAAAAACATAGGCGCTTTTGCCACCGTTTCCGTCCCTGCCACTGTAAATATAATAAAGCACGGGCTCTTCACCCTCTTGCGTGAGAGTAAACGGATAATCCTTTATCTGGGCTTGCAACGATGCAGCGCAAACGAGTAGCAGTGTAAATAGTGTGGAAATTTCCCTCATAGTTATTTTATTTAATAGATTATACTTTGCACGATTAAAAGTTGTTTAAATTTCTAAAAAATAGAGGCCTTTGTTTCGGTTGTCAACAGTTCAAGCGCTTTTATCCCCATCACAGAATTTCCCTTAGAATTCAGACGCGGGCTCCACACTGCGACAGAGTATTGCAACGGGTGTATTGCGACAATACCACCGCCGACCCCACTCTTTCCGGGCAGCCCGACAAGATAGGCAAACTCGCCCGCCTCGTCGTAGAAGCCACAGGTCTGCATAATTGCGTTGATGCGCTTTACCTGTGAAGATGTCAGCGTAATTCCTGCATAGTCGAATTTACGTCTATGGTTGGCAAATACCAAAAATGCCAGCGACAATTCCCTGCAACTCATCTCAATCGAGCACATTAAGAAGTAAAAATGCAACACATCCTCAATATCATTCTCGATAGTGCCGTGATATTTCAGCAGATTGACAATGGCAGCATTCAAAAATCCATTCTCGCGCTCCGAGTTAGCAACATCTTTGTTGTAGTCGATAGTTGGATTAGCAGCCACCGCACGTACAAAATTAAGATAATCAGCCTCGGGATTCTTCAAATTCGAGAGCAGAATATCAGCCATCACAAGCGCTCCTGCATTTATAAAAGGATTGCGTGGCACACCCTTCTCAACCTCAAGCTGCACAAGCGAGTTAAACGCCGTTCCCGAGGGCTCTTTGCCCACCCTGCTCCACAGGTCGTCTCCCTTGATAGACAGACACATAGCCAAAGTAAATACCTTTGAGATACTCTGTATCGAGAATCGCGTGTCGGCACTCTCGACAGCAGCCGTCTCGCCATAGATTGTGTGTATGCACATTCCAAATTGGTCAGGGTCAACCTTGGCCAGTTCGGGAATATAATCGGCCTGCCGACCATTTTTGGCGTATGGTAAAATGGCTTGGTGTATATTCTCTAATATTTGCTGATAATCCATATAAAGACCTTTTTTAGTTATTGTATTTTGCGGTGCGTACAACTTATATCGCTACTCGGCAGAATATTCGGCTCGAAGTTATTCTCGCAAACACCCTCTTCTACAATTCTTATTTTCTCTTGCTTGTCATTATGGAGAGAATCATCTTATCGGTCTGCTGCATACCCATCGAACCTATCGACGTCAGGTTGCGTATCGAGCAATCGACATCATCATCGACAATGCCTTCGAGCGATGTTACACAGCGATGTTCCTTAGCCATTACCGCCGAGAACAGCGCCGTCGAGACGGCGCTTGCGAGTTTAAGCGCACAGCTGGGCTTTGCACCGTCGCATATTACGCCCGTCAGATTGGCAACCATATTTTTCACAGCCATCGAAGCCTCGGTGTATCCGCCACCCATAAGATAGGTTATTCCACAACTCGAACCTGTCGATGCAACCACACAACCACACAGCGCCGACAAACGTCCGAGGCTCTGCTTTATGTATATCACCGTCAGATGGCTCAGCACAAGCGCCCTGATGAGTTGCTCTTCTGTTGCACCTTTCTCCTCGGCATATACCACCACGGGAAGCGTCGATGCAATACCCTGATTGCCACTGCCCGAGTTACTCATCACCGGAATTTTAGCACCACCCATACGTGCGTCGCAGGCGGCCGATGTATAAGAGACCATTCTTGTAAATGTCGTATCGCCAAAGATTCCCTGTTGTGCAGCCGAGCTTATCGTACGCCCCAGACAGTGTCCCCACTCGCCTTTGAGCGACTCCTCGGCAACGGCCTTGTTAAGGTCGCGTGCCTCAAGAATAAAGCGCAACTCCTCGATGGGGGTTGTAGTTGCAAAGTCCCACACTTTTTTAAAATTGAGCTCCACGGCATTGGCATTATCGACCGCAGCACCGACGGGCGTCCTACTGTCGTGAATAACCTCTCCGTCGCGTTCTATATATACAAAATTGGTGTGAGCCCCCGATATTATGGCCGTTGCAACAGCCTTGTCGTTGAACGCCGACACCTCGATATATAACATATCGCACGCCCCTTCTTTAAGGTCAATTTTTATACATCCGTCGGCAATCATCCTTTTACCCTGCTCGACAGCCTCGGGGGTAGTATCTTTGAGCACCTCAAGCATATACTCGCTGCGTCCTACAATTGCTCCAAGCGCCACCGCAATAGGCAGCCCAATCATCCCCGTGCCGGGAATGCCCACGCCCATTGCATTTTTAAGGATATTGGGGCTCAGGCGCACCTCAATCCTCTGCGGACTGCATCCTAACGTCTCCACAGCCTTAGCTGTACACAACGACACTGCAACAGGCTCGGTACACCCCATTGCCGGCACAACTTCTCGATTGATAAGTGCTATAATCTCTTTTCTTGTTTCTGTAGCAAGCATATAATAATAATATTTGTCGGTTAAAAGGCTGCAACAAGAGCCCCACAAAATCTATGCGTCAAAGATACACACAAGCGAGCAAAAAAAATAAAGCTTGCTTTAAATTTTTACAGCGAGCGCAGAAAATCTTCGAGGTTTACCTCAAAGATACACACAAGCGAGCAAAAAAATAAAGCTTACTTTAAATTTTTACAGCGAGCGCAGAAAATCTTCGAGATTTATCTCAAAGATACACACAA
>CAYYEL010000086.1:0-9586 GCA_964470845.1 uncultured Bacteroidaceae bacterium
AAGCAATCCGAATAACCGTCTAATTACAAGATAATTGCAAATCCTGCGATTTTTTCCACAAAAAACCAACCGGCAAGATACATAAGGAGAAAATAAAAAATCGAGCATATTATAGCAGCAAACACTCTTTCTGATTCGATACACAGGTTTAAGCTATAACGAAAAACAATGGTCAAAATCAATGCACCGATGACGAATTGTAAAAATCTTTTTGTTAACATTTTCATAACTTAATAAATTAAGAGGTTAATAATTGATTTTTTTGTGAATATCATTATATTACGTTCTACGAATCTCTTGAAAAGTTCATTGCCAAGATGTGTCAGATGGTAGTACTTTCTATCGGGCCCCTTACTAACCCTTTTACTTTCGTAAGCCACAATTTCCAGATGCTGAAATTTGCGAAGATTTCTATATAGACTTTGTTCCTCACAGGTCATTGCACCCTCAGACATTCTCTCTACAAACTCCTTTATCTCCTCTACACACTTGTTACTCTCTTTCAGTGCAAGAAACACCCAGAATGTGAGTTGTCCCTTTTTGTAGGTCTCTTCCCACGCATTAAGCAATTCATCTAACATTAAATTATTTTCCATTCCAATAGTACTCTTTATGTATTAAACAACTTATACAGCACAAATATAATACTACTTTTTGAATTTTCAAATCAAACTCAATTTTTTATAGAATAAAATAAAAAAAGTAAGACCTATGCCACCTATTTTTGCAGGGCAAAGCAGGCCGCACAACCAAGAGAAAATAGACAAATTGACAAAAAAGAGCATAGAAAGATAAGTACAACTCACACATAGTATAAACACAAATTCTGAAAGGAATTTAAACAGTTTATATAATCCCTGTCAGTTTTTTGTTCTAAATAATTTATTTTTTCTTACAAAATTGTGAGAAAACTTGTTTTTAAAGCACTATATTTGTGTACCACATATTAAATTTCTAAATTATGATTGAAAATACTTTTAAAAAAGATGTTCAGCTATTAGTTTACAAACCCGATGGCAGCATAACAAAATTGTCCTATTGGATGAATGTACTCCCACTAAGATTCAGAGCGATATTACCCGAGTTTTTTACAGGTAATTATCCTGCCGTGCTTGTAATTTCGCACATCAATTCCGAGGGTGGGCACACGCTCATTAGTTGTATTTCGACATCTGACACAGCCTCGACACTACCTCAATTCATCGAAAACATTGATGACATTGACGGGTGCTACCTCTCGTACTACTACGAGCCGTCGGAGCTTGTGCGCAAAACAGTTGTCGAGGATATTTCTAATGAATTTGACATACCCTGCCACATTGTTTAAAGGCCATTTATGGAATTCTGCGCCCGGGAGCTGAATTTTACCATAAGAGACTGCAACAATTAACAAAGTAAAGAAGAAAAGCTCGCGAGTTTCTTCTTTATTGTTAATTGTGTCCAAATTGGTAATCGGCCTCGATACGACACCGCTTGTTTCGCTTATTATTTACAACTGCGAACAAGCGTGTCGGGCATTTTAAAAATTCAAGATAACATACTATTTATTTCCTTATACTCATTCCTTACCACAATATTACGCCCTCACTTGTCGGTACCCCCCTCTGTTAATTAAATTATTACGCGATTATTTAATTTTAGATTACCGACGGCCAATTAAATGTATATTTCCGCCACATACAGCAGCATTTTCACATTGTTTAAATGTTTAGTCTTTATTTTTGATTCAATAACTTTGTGTTATTTCTTTTTATTATTATTTTAGCCACAACATTAAAAAGAACAAGGCTATGGCTAAGAAAGGTGGTAAAGCAAGCAGACGTATGAACAAACGTCAGTTGGTCGAAATGATTGTTGAGCTGTTCAATCGCCACAACGACGAGCAGTTGAGTACAAAGGAGATTTTCAAGGAGCTCGGGCTGACATCAATGTCGGCACGCACGCTCTGTGTGTCGATTCTCGATGATATGGTCTTTGACGGCTATCTGATTGAGCCTCTCTTTCGCAAATATCAACTGGCCAACCGAGGCTCGGTGCTGTGTGGAACATTCAAGCGCAGCAACGAGGGATACAATATTGTTACGCCCGAGGATGGCGGCGAGCCTGTTATAATAACCGAGCGTAACTCTATGCATGCACTCACCGACGATTATGTGCGTGTAACACTCTTTGCCAAAAGACGCGGGCGAGGCCCCGAGGGCGAGGTTGTCGAGATTATCCGCCGCAAGCACAATTCATTTGTAGGCGTGCTGAAAGTCGAAAAACACTATGCCCTGCTACTCACCGAGAGCCGCATAATGCCCAACGATATTTTTATTCCTCGCGAACATCTCAAAGGGGGAAAGTCGGGCGACAAGGCCGTTGTAAAATTACTCGACTGGCCATCGGACAGCCGTAACCCCATTGGAAAAGTCGTCGATATTTTAGGAAAGAATGGCGAGAATGATGCCGAGATGAACGCCATCCTTGCCGAGTATGGCCTGCCCTACGTTTATCCTGCTGCGGTTGAAGAAGCCGCCAATCATCTTCCCGCAGATATTACCCCGGACGAGATTGCCCGCCGCGAAGATTTCCGAGGCATTACCACGTTCACCATCGACCCTGTTGATGCAAAAGACTTTGACGACGCAATCTCAATACGCAAAATATCGGACAAGCAGTGGGAGGTGGGCGTACACATTGCCGACGTCTCGCATTACGTTACCGAGGGCAGCGCAATTGACAAAGAGGCATTCAAGCGTGCAACGTCTATTTACCTTGTCGATCGCACAATCCCTATGCTACCCGAGCGCCTATGTAATTTCCTGTGCTCACTGCGTCCGGGCGAGGACAAACTCGCCTATTCGGTAATTTTCACAATGAACGAAAGTGCCGAGGTTAAGAATTTCCGCATAGTACGTGCCGTGATAAACAGCGACCGCCGATTCAGCTACGAAGAGGTACAGGATATTCTGACAAAAGGCGAGGGCGACTATGCACCCGAGCTTGCAGCGCTCAACAAGATGGCACAAGCAATGCGCACCAAACGATTCGCAGCCGGAGCCATTGATTTTCAACAGGCCGAGGTACACTTCCGCCTCGACGAGACGGGCAAGCCTCTGTCTGTATATTTCAGCGAGAGCAACGAGTCGCACCAACTTATCGAGGAGTTTATGCTTCTGGCCAACCGTACAGTAGCCGAGACAATAGGCAAAAAAACGCCAAAGAACCAGCCAAAAACATTCGTCTATCGAGTACACGACACCCCCGACCCCGAGAAGCTGACAGTGCTTGCCCGTTTCGTGGCAAAGCTGGGCTACAAAATGAAAAGTTCATCGGGTCGCACCACCTCGCCCGCGGCGCTCAACAACCTCTTGTGCGAGATTAAAGGCAGCAAAGAGCAGAATGTAATCGAGCAAATATCACTGCGCACAATGCAAAAGGCAAAATACTCGACCGAAAATATCGGACACTACGGCCTTGCCTTTAAATACTACACACACTTCACCTCGCCCATACGTCGTTACCCCGACCTTTTGGTGCACCGCCTGCTCACGCGCTATTTGGTGCAGAACAGCCGCTCGGCCGGCCAAGCAAAATATGAGGATTTCTGCGAGCACTGTTCGGCACAAGAACAAGTAGCCGCAAATGCCGAGCGAGCCAGCATAAAGTACAAACAAGTAGAGTTTATGAGCGAGCACATTGGCGAGGAGTACGACGCAGTCATAAGCGGCGTTACCGAGTGGGGCATTTATGCCGAGATAAACGAAAATAAGTGCGAGGGAATGATTCCTCTGCGCACACTGCAAGACGATTATTACGAATTTGACGATGCCAACTACTGCCTTGTAGGCCGACGCACCCACAACAAATATATGATAGGCGATGCAGTGCGCATACGCATTGTGCGTGCCAACCTCGACCGCAAACAACTCGACTACGAGCTTGTCTGAACCCCCGACGATGGCAACCGTTTCAGAATCGCTTCAGAATCGGTAGCTAACATTGCGCACACAACAACAAAAAACAAGCCCTATGAAACTGCTTATAATAGAGGACGACGACTCCCTGCGCGAGATAATGTGCCGCGGCCTGCGCTCCGAGGGGTATATAGTTGAGACGGCATCTACCTTTCTTGAAGCCGAAGATAAGATTGCGGGATACAACTACGAGTGTATTATGCTCGACATTATGTTACCCGACGGCAACGGGCTCACACTCTTAAAACACATTAAGAGTTTAGGCAAGAGCGACAGAGTAATAATAATCTCGGCCCGCGACTCGATAGACGACAAAGTCGAAGGGCTTGAGCTTGGAGCCGACGACTATCTTGCAAAGCCCTTTTATATGGCCGAGCTTTCGGCACGCATAAGAAGCGTGCTTCGACGCGGGTCGGCCGCAATAGACAACACAATGAAGGCCGGCAACATAAGTGTAGATGTATCGAGCCGCAGAGCAATGGTCGATGACAAGCCCCTCACACTATTAAAAAAGGAGTTTGACATTCTACTCTACTTTCTGCAACGCCCCCACCACATTGTCGATAAAGCCGTGCTTGCCGAGGCTGTGTGGGGCGACCACATTGACACTGCCGATAACTTCGGGTTCGTATATGCACAGGTAAAGAACCTAAGAAAGAAACTATCCGAGGCACAAGCGACTGTAAACATCAAGGCCGTATATGGATTCGGCTACAAACTGGCCGAGGAAGACTAACCACGACAAAGCGAAGAAATGAAACTTATCTACCATATTACTATGCGCTTAGCATTGGTGCTTCTGCCCGTAATTGCATTGTGGGCAGTAATATTCTATTACACAATGGTAGGTGAGATAAACGACGAGTCGGACGACAGCCTTGTGGAGTATGCCGAGATTGTCATTCGCCGTCATTTGGCAGGTGAGCCTCTACCCTCGCTCAACAACGGTTCAAACAACAGCTACACAATTGTACCGTTACCACGGGACGAAAAAACAGAGCCATATATGACGTTTCACGACGAAATGGTCTATATTCCCGAACAGCGCGACACCGAACCTGCCCGCGTGCTGACAACTGTGTATATGGATGGCAGCGACCAAATGTACCGCCTTACCGTAGCAATGCCCACATTCGAGCGCGACGACCTTCTGAGCGCAATCTTCTGGCACACCCTTATACTATACATTCTACTGCTCATAACCATTATCATAGCAACCACGCTCATTGTCTATCGCAGTATGCAGCCGCTATACACCCTTTTAAAGTGGCTCGACAAATATACTCCGGGACGACGCCCCGAGCGCCTGCCCCACTCGCGCATTATAGAATTCAGCAAACTGAACCACTCGGCACAAACAACAATAGACCGCACCGAGGAGCACTTTGAGCAGCAGAAACTGTTCATTGGCAATGCCTCGCACGAGCTGCAGACGCCGCTTGCCGTCATTGGCAACCGCATAGAGTGGCTCGTCGATAACACCCCCTTGAACGAAGAGCAATATGCCGAGCTTGCAAAAGTCCAACGCTCGCTCACACATTTGGTGCGCCTGAACAGGACACTGCTGCTGCTCACAAAAATAGACAACGGACAGATTCCCGAAGCCACCGAGATAGATATTGCCTCAATACTTCGCGACGAGACCGAGACCTACTGCGAAATATACTCGCACCGTTCAATCGTGTGCACAAGCCGCATAGTCGGTTCACGCATTATAACAATGAACGAGTCGCTCGCAAGCACACTGATAACGAACATATTAAAAAACGCCTTCGTCCACTCGGCCGACGGCGCACACATAAACGTCGTGCTCACCCAAGAGAGCATTACTATCAGCAACGACGGCGACGAGCCTCTTGATAGAGAGCAGATTTTCGAGCGTTTCTACCACAGCGGAAAGAGCGGCTCCACAGGCTTGGGGCTGCCGCTGGTCAATTCCATATGTCGTTATTATGGATTCGGCGTGTCGTATCACTTCGATAAGGGGCAGCATCATTTCATCATCAACCTCAGATAAAAAACCATTCGAGAAAAAGGCATAAACAGTCCTCAAAAAGCATCGTCCATTTAAGCTGAAAGGGCACGTACCGGGCATAAGCCTCACAAAAAAAATCATCGGACGAAAAAAAAATCAGTTTTTTTTAAAAAATTCCCAATTTTTCAATTTCTTTTCAGAATCGCATATAATATTTGCATCGTAAATGGTGCGAAAAGCGATAATCATCCGATGCGCGCAACAACATTTATGAGGATGATTTCACATTCGTTACACAGCGCCATTGAACAAGCCAATTTGAGCGCTTGTTTAAATAACAGCAATATTAACAAAGAAAAAAAAGAAAATTATGAAAAAGCTATTTTTACTGACACTCGCAATCTTCGCACTCAGCATCGTAACCGTAAAGGCCGACAACGACCGAGTTATAACAAAGGACAAACTACCCGCATCGTCTCAGACTTTTATTTCCAACTATTTTGCCAATCTGAAAATATCATACGTAAAAGAGGAGCGCGACCTGTTCGACAAGAATTTCGAGGTAGTATTTACCGATGGTACAAAACTCGAATTCCTGCGCAACGGAAACTGGAAAGAGGTTGATTGCCGATACACCGAAGTGCCTGCCGACATTGTTCCCAAACAGATAAAGGAGTACATCAAGCAGCACTACGAGGGCGAGAAAATTCTACAAATCGACCGCGACCGCAACGACTACGAGGTAAGACTATCGAACCGCTTAGAGCTCACTTTTGACAAGAATTTTAACATCATTGACATTGACGACTGATTGATGCGTCCTCAATTTATCGACAACTAAAGACAAAGAAAAAAATAAACTAACAACAACTAAGAATAAATAAGAAGCTGTTTAAACTTATATCCTGAAAATTTAAACAGCTTCTAAACAAAGCCCCCAATTTACTAAACAACTAAGAAGAAACTATTATGAAGAGACTATTTCCTATCATTCTGTTTGCGCTGATAGCAGGATTCACCGCCTGCGACGATGATGACGATAAGAAAGTAACCGTCAACGAAGCAGTAAAATCATTTATTGAACAAAAGTACAGCGGAGCAACCATACGCAGTGCCGAATACGACCGCGACGGGCTTCTTGAGGTTGAATTTCTTCACGACAACCACGTAAAAGACGCCTATTTCAACTCGGCCAACAAATGGTTATACACCGAGTGGGACATTGCCATCGCCTCATTGCCACAGGTCGTTACTGATGCCGTTGCACAGGCCTACCCCGATTTTCGTATCGACGATGCCGATTATATCGAGACCGAGAGCAACGCCTACTACGAAATTGAGATTGACAAAGGCGGCGTCGAGCAATGGATTTTTGTAACCCCCGACGGAAAAATTGTCGATAACGCCGGCGATGATAATACCCCCGAGATAAGCGAGGCTGTCAAGAGTTTCATTGAGCAAAATTACCCCGACGCCACAATCCTCTCGGCCGAGCGCGACAAAGACAACTTCCTCAATATTGAGATTCTGCACGAGAATATCGTAAAAGACCTATATTTCGACAACGCACAAGAGTGGGTGCTTACAAAATGGGATGTTGCCGTTGCCTCGTTACCCCAAGCAGTAATCGATGCCGCCGCGCAAGCCTACCCCGACTATCGTATCGACGACGCCGATTATATTGTAACCCCATCGGCAACCTACTACAAGATAGAGGTCGAGAGAGGCAATTTTGAGAACACTGTTTATGTTACATCCGATGGCACAATATTGAGATAAATATATTCTAAACAAACGATTAGCGCTCCGCGGCCGCAATAACTGCGGCCGAGGAGCGCTGACTATAATCGAGCCTCGCAAAGGCAATTAACAAAAACGATTCCAAACGCTTATTATCCTTAAAATATCTTTCTTATTCTTTTTTCTTGATTATTTTTTCTGTTTGTATTATCTTCGCATTTAAATTACGACACACCATTTTTGCAAAATTATGGCTAAAGATAACAAGACAACACTTTTAAACAGCATAAACACCCCATCCGACCTAAGGAAATTAAGCGTAGAACAATTGCCTCAATTGTGCAAGGAGCTTAGAGAATTTATAATAGAATCACTCTCGCACAACCCCGGACACTTTGCATCGAGCCTTGGTACAGTGGAATTAGTGGTGGCTCTACACTATGTATTCGAGACACCCGACGACAAGCTCGTATGGGACGTAGGACATCAGGCATACGCCCATAAAATACTGACCGGCCGCCGCGACCGTTTCCACACCAACCGCAAACTGGGCGGAATAAAGCCTTTTCCCTCGCCCGAGGAGAGCGAATATGACGCATTTGTGGCCGGACACGCATCAAACTCAATATCGGCCGCCCTTGGGCTGTCGGTTGCCGCCACTATGCAGAAGCGCGGCGAGCACGTGGTGGCAATCATCGGCGACGGTGCAATGAGTGGAGGATTGGCCTTTGAGGGTCTGAACAACGTATCATCAATGCCTAACAATCTGCTCATCATCCTCAACGACAATAATATGTCAATCGACAAGAGTGTAGGAGGAATGAGCCAACTGCTTATCTCAATGCACTCGTCGAAATTGTATAACAAGATAAGATACGCCATTGCCCGCGGGCTTACAAACATCGGCCTCTTGAACCGCGAACGAGCCAAAAGCCTCACAAGGTTCAACAACGGTCTCAAAGCCATTCTGTTCAAACAGAAAAACATATTCGAGGGAATGTGCACACGCTATTTCGGCCCTATCGACGGACACGACGTGCGCGAGCTTGTCAGAATGCTGAGGTTAGTAAAAGATATGCAGGGGCCCAAGATGCTTCACATACACACAGTAAAGGGCAAGGGCTACAAGCCGGCTGAGCAGAATGCTACTCTGTGGCATCAACCGGGAATTTTCGACGCCGAGACAGGCGAGAGAATAGTGAGCGGCGGCGGCTCGCCACGCTTTCAGGATGTCTTTGGCGAGACACTTCTGGAGCTTGCCAAGATGAACAAAAACATCGTGGGAATCACACCCGCAATGCCCTCGGGCTGTTCAATGAACATATTAGGACGCGAAATGCCCGAGCGTTTCTTCGACGTCGGCATTGCCGAGGGACACGCCGTTACATTCTCGGCAGGTCTTGCACGTGGTGGTGCATTACCTTTCTGCAACATTTACTCGTCGTTTATGCAGCGTGGTTACGACAATC
The DNA here is from genome assembly GCA_964470845.1 of uncultured Bacteroidaceae bacterium. Taxonomy (GTDB): domain Bacteria; phylum Bacteroidota; class Bacteroidia; order Bacteroidales; family Bacteroidaceae; genus HGM04593. The sequence continues at coordinate 9,144 of CAYYEL010000086.1, forward strand.
TCATTCACGACGCAGCGCTTCAGCGTGTAAATATGGTATTATGCCTCGACCGCGCAGGCATTGTGGGCGAGGATGGCCCCACACACCACGGCGCATTCGACATTGCTTACCTACGTCCTATCCCTAATCTGACAATTGCATCACCCTACGACGAGTGCGAATTGCGCCGTATGATGTACACAGCACAGCTGCCCGACAAAGGAACATTTGTGATACGCTATCCACGCGGCAAAGGAAGCCTTGTCGATTGGCGCTGCCCGCTCGAAGAGATTAAGGTGGGTACAGGCCGCTGCTTGACAGAGGGTAGCGACGTTGCACTCCTGACATTGGGCCCCATTGGCAAGCTGTTAGAGCCCGTCATTCAAGAGGCTGCCTCCGAGAGTATCAGCGTAGCACACTACGACCTACGCTTCGTAAAGCCGTTAGACACAGAAATGTTACAC
>CAYYEL010000087.1:0-9475 GCA_964470845.1 uncultured Bacteroidaceae bacterium
GGCCCCAATGGTGAGACTATTATGGACTACTCTATCTTCGACGCTATTCGTGGTGGATTCGGTAAATTAGTATTTGTTATCCGCAAAGATTTTGAGCAAGACTTCCGCGAGAAAGTTCTGAGCAAATACGAGGGCCACATTCCCACAGAGCTCGTGTTCCAAGCCATCGACAGCCTGCCCGAGGGATTCAGCGTGCCTGCCGAGCGCACAAAGCCTTGGGGTACCAACCACGCAGTACTTATGGGTAAAGACGTTATCAAAGAGCCTTTTGCAGTTATCAACGCCGACGATTTTTATGGCCGCGACGCATTTGCAGTAATGGGCAAATGGCTCAGCGAGCTCCCCGAGGGCAGCACAGGTAAATACAGTATGGTAGGCTTCCGCATCTGCAACACCCTTAGCGAGAATGGTAGTGTTGCACGTGGCGTTTGCGAGACAAACGACCAGAATATGCTCACCGGCGTTGTCGAGCGCACCGAGATTATGCGCGTTGATGGCCCCATCTGCTACAAAGACGAGCAAGGCGAGTGGCAGCCCGTTGCCGAGGAGACTCCCGTATCAATGAATTTCTGGGGCTTCACACCCGACTACTTCAAAGATTCCGAGGAGCAGTTTGTTGACTTCTTGAAAGAGAACATCGACAAGCCCAAGGCCGAGTATTTTATCCCCCTCGTTGTCAACAACCTTACAACAACAGGCAAGGCCAGTTGCGAGGTTCTTGACACAACAGCAAAATGGTTCGGCGTAACATACGCAGCCGACCGTCCCTCGACTGTTGAGAAGATTCAGGCTCTTGTAGATGCAGGTGAGTATCCCGCAAAATTGTTCTAAAAAAACATACTACAAAATAATCACAGCCGAAACAGCGTCGTATGGCGCTGTTTCGGCTGTAACTTTTCCACACATATTAAAATCTCTTTATTTACAACACACTAATCCCAATATAATTAAAAGTATCAAGATAGGAAATTAGACATTCACAAAAGAGGAATTTATGACGCGTTTCTCCGAGCCCAAAGTAGAAACAACACACAGTGTAGTTGCAGAACAGCCCGAATTTCCCGGAGGTATGGTGGCGTTAATGAATTATCTGAAAAAGAACATTCAATATCCTAAAGAGTGCAAAGAGAATAATATACAAGGAAAAGCTTACGTAAACTTTGTTGTAAACACCGATGGTACCCTCGATAATATTGAAATATCTAAAAGCTCGGGCAACGAGGCACTCGACAGCGAGGCCGTACGCCTTGTTAAGGCTATGCCCAACTGGATTCCCGGCAAACAGAACGACGGCAAGGCCGTGCGAGCATCGTTCACACTACCCGTTCTATTCCGTTTATAACAATGAATATCATTGCGTGTCGCAAGCAGAAAGATATTATCACCAACAGCGAGCGGGTGCACCCGCTCGCTGTTGTCTCTTTTTCAGGCCTCTTCTTCAAGCGCCTTTTTAGGAACTGTTTAAATTTATTTCTTTTCAACTATTTTTCACGAAAAAAGCAGAAACATTTTCTTATATCTCCTCGACATTCTCGAATTTACTCCACACACGCGCAAAGCCATACTCGCCCACACACCCTTGCGGCACATACAACACTGCATTTGCATATACCGTGGCGTCGGCAATATCACGGCTGCACATAGGCGCAACCTCGGCGTCAATGCGCAGCCGTCTGAGAGCTGTGCATCCACGAAAAGCCTGCTCCTCGACCGACTGTAACGACCCGGGCAGATGAATCTCGACAAGCGAAGGGCAATAGTAAAAAGCACCGTACCCGACACTGAGTACCCCATCGTGAATATTTACCTTTTTAAGTGATACACACTTTGCAAGAACACCCTGCTCAAGAATATTCACAGCCCGAGGCAGAGTAAATTCATCCAGCGCCTCGCACTCCCAGAAAGCACCCTTATTCACTGCCGACAGAGTAGCCGGAAGCACAATTCGGCTAAGTGCCTTGCACCCGCGAAAAGCCCAGCTACCGATACTCTTGACCCCATCGGGCAATATTATCTCGCGCAACGCCTCGCACCCGCAAAAAGCATACTCATCGACAATATCCACGCTGCTGCCAATCTCGACATTGCAAAGAGCCGTACAACCATCGAAAAGCCCGGCCTCAATGCCCACAAGAAACTCGGGCAGTTTAATACTTGTGAGTGCCGTGCAACCGGCAAAAGCCCCACTACCGATTATAAGTATCTTATCGGCAAGCTCGACATTTTGCAGTGCCACACACCCCTTAAAGGCCGATGCACCTATGGCTCGCACGCTATCGGGCACTACAACCGAATTAAGGGCCACACACGAAGCAAAAGCCTCCTCGCCCACAGCCGATACATAATACTCGACCGCCTCGTGTACTACCACCGAAGGTATAATTACACTTCCACTATAATCACCCTTAACAACAGCTGCACATTTATCGACAGCATCAAGTTCAAAATTTATGCCGTTAAAATTTATTACCATAATTACAAATTTCAATCTGCGAAGATAGTCAAAATATCAACATCTTGCATATCTCAACGAAAAAGAGTAATTTCGCACAGTTAAATAAATAAGGATAAATTGGTTTCAGTAGATAACATAAAAGTCGATTTTGGAGGGACACATCTTTTTCACGACGTCAGTTTTATAATAAATAAAAAAGACCGCGTGGCGCTTGTTGGCAAGAACGGTGCCGGCAAGACCACTCTTTTGCGCATACTATCGGGAGAGCAACAGCCCACCGAGGGCGCTGTATCGCGCAAACGCAATATCACAATAGGCTATCTGCCACAGGTTATGAATCTGCAAGATGGCCGCACAGTGTTTCAAGAGGCCGAGAGCGCCTTTGAGCACATACACGAAATGGAGCACGAGATTGAGCGACTGAACAACGAGCTTGCTCTGCGCGACGACTACGACACTCCCGAGTATCAGCAGATAATAGAGGACTACACACATCTGAACGAACAATACACAATGATGGGAGGCAGCCATTATGAGGCCGAAATTGAGCGCACGCTGATGGGACTGGGCTTTCTGCGCAGCGACTTTGAGCGTCCCACAAGCGAGTTCAGCGGAGGCTGGCGTATGCGCATCGAGCTTGCCAAGCTTCTCCTTAAACACCCCGACCTTTTACTGCTCGACGAACCCACCAACCACCTTGATATTGAGAGCATCCAGTGGCTTGAACAATTTCTTGCACGCAGCAGCAACGCTGTGCTGCTTGTGAGCCACGACCGCGCGTTTCTGAACACAGTAACGAACCGTACAATAGAAATTTCGTGTGGACGAATATACGACTACAAGCTATCGTACGATAAATTTATGCAGACGCGTAAAGAACGTCGCGAGCAACAGATACGCTCCTACGAGAATCAGCAGAAGGAGATTGCCGACATCAAGGAGTTTATCGAGCGCTTTCGCTACAAACCCACAAAAGCCGTACAGGTACAAAGCCGCATAAAACAATTAGAAAAAATTGTCCCCATAGAGATTGACGAAGAGGACACAAGCCGCCTGCGGCTGAAATTTGCCCCTGCCACACGCAGCGGCAATTACCCCGTAATATGCGAGGACGTAGAAAAGACATTCGGCAATCACACAGTGTTCAGAGGAGTGAATTTCACCATAAATCGTGGCGAGAAGGTAGCCTTTGTGGGACGTAACGGCGAGGGAAAAACCACGATGGTACGCTGCATCCTCGGCGAGCTTGAGCACGGTGGTACAATCACAATCGGGCACAATGTGCAACCGGCCTACTTTGCACAGCATCAGGCACAATTGTTAGACGAGAATCAGACAGTCTTTCAGACGATAGACAATGTGGCCACCGGTGATATTCGCCTGCGCATACGCGATATTTTAGGTGCTTTTATGTTTGGCGGCGAGGCATCGGACAAGCCCGTAAAGGTACTCTCGGGAGGCGAACGCAGCAGGCTTGCAATGATACGCCTGCTGTTGCAGCAGATGAATCTGCTAATCCTCGACGAGCCCACCAACCACCTTGATATGCAATCAAAAGATGTATTGAAAGAGGCCATACGCGATTTTGACGGTACAGTAATTGTAGTGAGCCACGACCGCGATTTTCTCAACGGGCTTGTAACAAAGGTCTATGAGTTTGGCGAGGGGAAAGTGCGCGAACATCTTGGAGGAATATACGACTATCTTGCATCAAAAAATGCAGTCAGCATAAACGAAGCACTCTCTGCGGCAAAGCCCACGGCAACACAAGCCGCAACACCCGAAAAGCCCGTCGTAAGCGAAAGCCGACTAAGCTACGAGGCCGAAAAGCAACAACAAAAACAACGACGCAAAATTGAGAAGCAGGTTGAACAGTGCGAACAGACAGTCGGTGAATTTGAATCGGCAATAGCGGCACTTGAGGATATTATGAGTACTCCCGAGGGCAGCACAACAAAAAACTTTGAAAAATACGCAGCGCTGAAAAAACAACTCGCCGAGGCCGAAGCCCTGTGGGAAAAAAGTATGGAAGAGCTTGAGAATTTAAACCAATAACAAAATAAAATGAAAAAATTATTTATCTGCACAGCACTAATCGTAGGATTAGGCGCTTGCTCAACAAAAGAGAGTATGGAGACTAAACTAATTGGCAATATTGACACCACACAAGAGCCGGGCAAAGATTTTTTCCAATATGCGACAGGCGGTTGGCAGAAAGCCAACCCTATGACCGATGAATATTCGCGTTACGGACAATTCGACGCACTGCGCGAGAAGAGTCGCGAGCAACTCAAAGAGCTTGTTCTGGAGCTTGCCGCAACAAAAAACGAACCCGGAAGCAACGCACAGAAAGTGGGCGACCTTTACAATATGGTAATGGACAGCACACGCCGCAACGAGCTTGGCACTGCACCCGTAAAGCCTCTTATGGACGAGGTTGCTGCCCTAAAGACAAAGAGTGAGATTATCCCTCTTATGGCCCGCAACTACCGTGTAGGCATCGGTGGATTCTTCGGCACAGGCATCGGCACAGATATTATGTCGAGCAACGAAAATCAGCTGGGTGTTTATCAAGGTGGAACAGCGCTGCCCGAGAAGGAGTATTACAGCGACACCGACGAGGCATCGACAAACATACGCACAAAATATCAAGAGTATATTGTGAATATGTTTAAGTTGCACGGATTCAGCGACGAGCAGGCTCAAAAAAGTATGAAAGCAATTATGAGCATTGAGACACGTTTGGCAGCCAAGCACCTGAGCCGTGTCGAGCGTCGCAACCCCTTGAACAGTTACCACAAGATGACATACGCCGAGTTTAAAAAGAGCGTTCCCGGAATTGATTGGGACACATTCTACAACATTTTGGGCATCAACGGCATCGAGAATATTAACCTCGCCCACCCCGAGGCTGTTAAAGAGGTAGCAGCAATCATCAAGGAGAGCTCAATGGACGACCTAAAAGCCTATCTTCAGTGGAGAATAATCCGCTCAACATCCAATGAGCTTACCGATGCAATCGAGGCCGAGACATTTGCATTTTACGGTACAGTGCTTAGCGGGAAAAAAGTACAACAGCACCGCTGGAAGCGTGCACTCGATGCAGTGAACGGCCCATTGGGCGACATTATCGGCGAGCTTTATGTAGCAAAGCACTTCCCCCCCGCCGCAAAAGAGCGTATGGTACAGTTGGTTCGTAACCTGCAAATTGCACTTGGAGAGCGCATCGACGCACAAGAGTGGATGAGCGAGCAGACAAAAAAGGCCGCACACGAGAAGCTGAACACCTTTACCGTAAAGATTGGTTATCCCGACAAATGGGAAGATTATAGCGGCCTTACAATTAACCCCGAGCTCAGCTATGCCGACAACTGCCGCAATATGTCGCAGTTCGAGTGGAACAAGCACATCGAGGAGAAATGGGGCAAGCCCGTCGATCGCGAGGAGTGGCATATGACACCCCAGACTGTAAACGCCTACTACAACCCCACCACAAACGAAATTTGTTTCCCCGCCGGTATTTTGCAGTATCCTTTCTTTGATATGAACGAGGACGACGCATTCAACTACGGTGCAATAGGCGTTGTAATAGGACACGAGATGACACACGGATTCGACGATCAAGGTCGTCAGTTTGACAAGGATGGTAACTTTGCCAACTGGTGGACCGAGGAGGATTCAAAGAATTTCAACGAGCGCACACAGGTAATCGTTGACTTCTTCGACAAAATAGAGGTTCTTCCCGGTCTTAATGCAAACGGCAAGCTGACCCTTGGCGAGAATATTGCCGACCACGGTGGACTTATGATTGCAATGCAGGCCTTCCGTAACGCTACAAAAGAGAATCCCCTGCCCGTTGTCGAGGGCTTCACACCCGAGCAGCGTTTCTATCTCTCTTACTCGGGAGTGTGGGCAGGCCACGTGCGCGACGAGGAGATTCGCAACCTCACAAAGAGCGACGTTCACTCACTCTCGCGTTGGAGAGTAAACGGTACACTGCCCCACATTGACGATTGGTACACAGCATTTGGAATAACCGAGGAGAGCCCGATGTTCGTACCACAGAACGAGCGTCTTAAAATTTGGTAATAACCACACTGCGTTGCTTCGCAAAAAGCATATAGAATGCCTATAAAAGTACCGTCCGGACTTCCGGCACTGCAAATAGTAAAGAACGAGGGTATATCCGTAGAGGAGTTAAACTCCTCTACGGATAACACCTTGCACATAGCGCTACTCAATCTGATGCCTATGAAAGAGCGCACCGAGGCCGATTTTATACGTATCCTCGCAAGCTCGGAGTTGGAGATTGAGCTCACCCTTATGAAACTCGATACGCACACGCCAAAGAATGCCTCACCACAGCATATGCAACAGTTCTACAAGGGATTCGGCGAGCTGCGCAAACAACATTTCGACGGACTGATAATTACAGGAGCGCCAATAGAAAAAATTGAATTTGAAGAGGTTACATACTGGCCCGAGTTGTGCGAGATTTTCAATTGGGCACAGCACAATGTAACCTCAACACTCTTTGTCTGTTGGGCGGCACAAGCCGGGCTCTACCAAAAATTCGGAATACAGAAATATATGCTGCCGGGGAAGATGTTCGGAGTATTTCCGCACACTCTGCTGCGTTGCGACGCCCCGCTGTTCGAGGGATTCGGCAGCACACACTACGTACCACACAGCCGCCACACGGATATTCGTCGCGAGGATGTAATGGCCGAAAAGCGCATCGAGCTTCTGTCCGAGTCGCAGGAGTCGGGCGTATATATTATGCAGGAGCGCGGCACACGAAATTTCTTCATCACCGGACACTCCGAGTATGCTCTTGAGACACTCGATGGGGAGTATAAACGAGATATTTCAAAAGGCCTCCCCATTGAACCGCCCAAGAATTATTACACCGAAGATAATCCCTCACTCGCCCCCGTAAACCGTTGGCAGGCCGACGCCCGCAAGTTATTCGGCAACTGGCTCAAATACTATGTAAAATAACGAAAATAAACCCTAACCTTATGAAAAAGCTACTAACCTTAGCCGTTGCACTGCTTACAATTGCAGGCTGCACACAAGAGAGAACAGCGCCGCTGGATATTATCCCGATGCCGCTTAATACGCAGTTGCTGACAAGTGGATTCGCATTCGACAAAGATAGCAGAATCACTATCGAAGCGCCCCAAGAGGCAAGCGAGCGTATCACAAAATATTTGGGTACAACCGAGCTTGCACTTACCATCGACAATAGTGCACAAAAGAATCGTCTGCTTCTTAAAATAAGCGAAAAAATTGATGGTATCTCCTCGAATGAGGGTTATAAAATAACAACCGACGCATCGGGCGTGCAGATTGAAGCAACAAGCGAGGCGGGCCTTTTCTACGGTATTCAGACAATATTGCAAGCTATTGACAACGAGGGCGCAGTACCCTGTGGGACCATCATCGACGAACCCCGCTTTGCCTATCGAGGAATGATGCTCGACTGCTCGCGCCACTTTTTCGACAAAGAGTTTGTATTAAAGCAGATTGACGCCCTTGCACGCTACAAGATGAACCGTCTGCATCTGCACCTTACCGACGCTGCCGGCTGGCGCATAGAGATAAAAAAATATCCCCGCCTGACACAGTTAGGTGCTTGGCGCGACCATCCAATATGGAAAGTATGGTGGAACAGCGGCCGTAAATATGCCGAGGAGGGCACTCCCGAAGCACACGGCGGATACTACACACAAGATGATATTCGCGAGATTGTAGCCTACGCAGCCGAGCGCCACATAACCATAATCCCCGAGATTGAGATGCCTGCACACAGCGAGGAGGCCCTCACCGCCTACCCCGAATTTTCGTGTACACACGAGCCCTACAAACAGGCCGACTTCTGCGTGGGCAACGAAAAGACCTTTGAGTTTCTTGAGAATGTGCTCACCGAGATTATAGAGCTGTTCCCCTCGGAATATATTCACATTGGTGGCGACGAGGCAGGAAAAGCATCGTGGAAAAGTTGCCCCCTGTGTCAGAAACGTATGAAGCAAGAGGGCCTGAAAGATGTCAACGAGCTTCAGAGCTATCTTATACACCGTGTCGAGAAATTCGTAAACAGCAAAGGGCGTCAGATTATAGGCTGGGACGAGATTCTCGATGGAGGCCTTGCGCCCAATGCCACAGTAATGTCGTGGCGCGGCACCGACGGCGGCCTAAAAGCAGCCTCAATGGGACACAAGGCGATAATGTCGCCCGGTACACACTGCTACCTCGACCAGTATCAGGATGCGCCCCACACACTGCCCGAGGCCATTGGCGGTTATCTGCCATTGAAAAAGGTATATAGTTACAACCCTATTCCCGAGGCACTCGACAGCACACAGGCAAAATTCATCTACGGTGTACAAGGCAACCTATGGGCCGAGTATATCCCCACTCCCGAGCATATGGAAATGATGATATATCCTCGTATTCTTGCCATTGCCGAGGTTGGTTGGAGCGCAATTGAGGTAAAGAATTACGACTGTTTCCGCAGCCGTGCACTCACAGCCGTTGATTATCTCAAGAGCAAGGGGTACAACCCCTTCGACCTTGCAAATGAGACTGGCAACCGCCCCGAGGCCGACACCCCCATCAACCATCTTGCCATTGGTGCGAGTGTTACATACGCCCGCCCCTATTTTAACGGTTACGCAGCCGGCGGCGACACAGCCCTTGTCGATGGCAATCGTGGTGCGTGGAACAACAACGACGGTGTGTGGCAGGGCTTTATCCGAGGAGGAGTAGATGTTACCATCGACCTTGGCGAGAGCAAGGCCATAAAATCGGTTGGTGCCGACTTTATGCAAATATGTAACCCCGAGATTTTTATGCCCGCCGAGGTAATTATCTCAATTTCCGAGGATAATGAGAATTTCGAGGAGCTTACCCGCATCAACCACGAGATTGTGCGCGACGATGCTCTTACATTCAAAAACTACGGGTGGAAAGGCCAGAGCAAAGGCCGCTACATACGTTACGTGGCACGCCCCGGAC
>CAYYEL010000088.1:0-9470 GCA_964470845.1 uncultured Bacteroidaceae bacterium
ATTACAAAATTATTTATGGCAGAGTTGAGTGACGGTAAGCAAAACACAGCGTATCAATGCGAAAGAATCAGCCGAAGCGAAATCGGAACGAAGATATGAGAAAAGCTCCTATATTTGCGACTGAAATCGCTTAACGGGTATTGCTATTCAATCTGTTACAGCGGCCAAAACAACCTTTCAAAGCCGAGAGTCAAAGTAACGGGATAGTAACGAAACTTTGTCATTTCTTGGCTTTTCATTGGCATTTAATGGCTCTGCAACATCTTGGCAAACACTGTTAAATCGCTAACAGACAACATTCTTTCCCTGTTTTGCACTCGCTTTCGTTTCTTTGTTGTATCTTTGCCGTGGGAAAAGAGAAACAGTCGGACGGTCTGTCGCCGTTGTCTTTTTGGCAAAGGAGGAAAGTCCGGGCAGCACAGAGCATTCCACTTCCTAACAGAAAGCTGTCTGCGAAGGCAGAGTAATGCAGAAGAAAATAACCGCCTCGCAAGGGGTAAGGGTGAGAAGGTGGGGTAAGAGCCCACCGGTCGTGCGGCGACGTACGAGCCGTGTGTCTTGGAAGCTGCAAGTTCGCGTAAACCGGTGTTTGAGGGTTGCTCGCCCGAGCCGGAGGGTAGAACGCTTTAGGCGTGCAGTGATGTACGTCATAGATGAATGACAGACACCCCGCAAGGGGTACAGAACCCGGCTTATAGGCCGACTGTTAAACATAAGAGACAGTAACGATTTTTATCGACACTGTCTCTTTTTATATCCCTAAGAATTAAATATCCGGCCTTTGCAGGCAATCTATCCTACCTTTTTGTCCACCCGGCCTCATTTATTATACCTTATTATAGTCTATCTCTTAATACTATAATTTCAATTATTAGGTTTTTATCAAGGAGGTATCGGAGATTATATATAATAATCTACCCACTACACAGTCCTGCTTAGCCTTACCAAAAGAGCCCATCAAACGATTCTTTCAGTATTTCTCAAAAGCAACCACCTTACCCCACTCTTTTCGTATCTTTTTGCGCTTGGGCTTTGCAGCATAGCCAAGAGCCACGATAAGCATAAGACGTCTCTTTTGAGGTATTCCCACAAGCTCTTTTATTTTAGGTTCATCGAACCAACCTAATATACACGAGCCGATGCCCTCGTCCTCGGCTGCCAGAGTTAAATAGGCCGAGGCGATACCAATGTCCATAATAGAAAAATCCTTATCCTTGATGCCGCTACCCAATTTTGAGCTGAGGTTCGTCCCTTCGTGAGTAATGAGCACAAGTGCCGAGGCGTCTTTCACAAATTTATTCATTCCCAACCCCGCTGTTGCACGTCCAACCTCGGGCAGTAACGCCTCATCGGTAACAACCGTAAAGCGCCAAGGCTGCCCATTACAGGCCGACGGTGCAAGGCGGGCCGCCTCGAGAATACGTTCGAGCACCTCGCGTTCAATCTTTTTCCCGGGAACAAATGCCCTATCACTCTGCCGCAATTGTGCCAGCTGTAAAAAACTTCTCATAGTGCCGAGATGCGTGCAATATATTTACCTATAATATCAAACTCTATATTCACACGGGTACCCACTTTTATTTGGTGGAAATTTGTATGCTCATAGGTATAAGGGATGATAGCTACGGTAAATGAATCGTCGGTGGGATTGCAAACAGTGAGGCTCACGCCGTTAACAGTTACTGAGCCTTTATCTACTGTAAGATAACCTTTCTTGGCCATTTCGGCATTTTTGGGGTAACGGAATGTATAATACCAGCTGCCCTCGGCGTCGTGCAGTTCGACACATTCGGCAGTCTCGTCAACGTGCCCCTGTACAATGTGTCCGTCCAAGCGTCCGTTCATAATCATACTGCGTTCAACATTCACCTTGTCGCCCACCTGCAACAATCCCAAATTAGAGCGTTCGAGTGTCTCGCGCATAGCTGTTACCGTGTAGCAACCATCCTCGATGGCAACCACCGTCAGACACACACCATTATGCGCCACACTCTGGTCTATTTTAAGTTCACCGACAAAAGAACAAGTGAGTGTAAAATGAACATTCTCTTGTTCCTTGACAATATTAACCACTGTTGCAAATTCCTCCACTATTCCTGAAAACATATCTCTTTACTTTTAAAGTTCATACTCTATAATTCTGTGCGAAGATAACGCATCCGTTCCACTTTGACAAATTCCACCGGATTATTTGCAAGATATTATTACCCAATATCCACTACAAGATAATTCCGGTTTACACTATTTAACAACAATTACAAAATATTTAATTTTTAGAATTTAAACTTTTCACAACATTCACATTCTAAAGTATTAACTTTGCGACAAGAGTAATTTTATACCAAATAATAATATCATAAATTATTGATTATGACAAAAAGGAACAAGTCATTGACAATACTACTGTTTCTATGTTCAACAATGGCAGCGCAGCTTCCACAGCAATGGTCTCTGAAAGACTGTATCGACTACTCCATTGAACACAACATTCGCTTAAAACAGGAGAAATTAACCCTTGAGGAGAGCGAGATTGACGTCAAGAGTGCCAAAGCAGCACTTTTTCCAAGCCTCTCGTTCAGCACAAGTCATAATGGACGTTACCAACCCTATTTCGAGAATGGGAACAGCAGTTTCGTAACCGACGACGGCACGGGCGGAAGCCGCGTAAGCAGCTCGCAAGACCACTTCAGCTACTCGGGGAGCTACGGACTGAACGCAGGAGTAATGCTCTTCAACGGCGGCAAGAATTGGCGCAACATACGTATGCAGAGGCTCAACAGCGACATTGCACGCCTGAGCATCGAACAGCAACAAAATACGCTGAAAGAAGAGATTGCAACACTCTTTGTACAAATTCTTTATAGCAGTGAAGCTATAAACGTAAGTCTTTCGGCAGTAGAGAGCGCCCAAAAGAACCTTGAGAGTGGCAAAGCAAAATACGAGGTAGGCAAAATATCCAACAGCGAGGTCATTGAGCTCGAATCGCAACTGCGCAGTGCCGAGTATCAGCTTGTGAACTCACAAGCACAGCTCGCCAACTACAAATTACAGCTCAAACAATTGCTTGAGATTACCGACAACAGCGAGATTGACATTATCGCGCCCGCGAGCTCAGACGCGCTTGCTCTTGCCCCTCTTACACCAATCGAGCAGACATACAACGCAGCATTGGCACAACGTCCCGAAATTCAGAGTAGCAAGCTCAGCACACAATCGGCCCTGCTATCGGTGAAGCAGGCCAAAGCAGGCTATTCCCCCACCCTCTCACTGAATGCCGGTGCCGGAACAAGCAACAACGACGGAAGCGACAAAAGTTTCGGCCATCAGATGAAATACAACCTCAGTTTCTCGGTGGGACTCTCCCTTTCTGTACCCATCTACGACAACCGCAACAATCGCAGCAACATACAAAAAGCCAAAATACAGCACCAATCGAGCCGGTTGCAAGAGAGCGACACACGCAAACAACTATACAGCACTATCGAAGGATTGTGGTTAGACGCACACAGTGCACAGAAGCGTTTCGTGGCAGCACAAAGCAGCGTCGAGAGCGCACAAGCAAGCTATAATCTTTTGAGCGAACAGTTCGATTTAGGGCTCAAAAGCGCAACCGAGCTATTAACCGGGCGCAACACCCTCTTGAGCGCCCGTCAAGAGCTTTTGCAGGCAAAATACACCGCAATACTCAGCAATCAGTTGCTCAAATTCTACATGGGCGGTGATATTCTTTTCTAAACGACACCCACCGGCAACCCACATCATCCAAGAATAACATTAAACAAAAATAGCAATGAGAAACAAAAAGAAAAAAATTATTGCAGCCGCAATAGCAGCCGTGGCAATAATAACAATCGTGTGGAACAGAAGCAGCAGCGCCGACACATACACCATCAATTTCGAGCAGACAAAAGTCGAGCACAAAGACATCAACAGCGGTGTAACAGCAACAGGCACCATAGAGCCTGTAACAAAAGTCGAAGTAGGTACACAGGTATCGGGCATAATAAGTCGCGTATATGTCGATTACAACAGCATTGTCCGCCGAGGCGATATTATAGCCGAGCTCGACCGCACCAACCTGATAAGCGAGCTATCGAGTGCCGAAAACAATATGCGCAGCGCCGAAGCCGAGTACAACTATCAGAAAAAGAATCTCGAAAGGATGAAAATACTATTCGAGAAAGGCCTCATAAGCCGCGACGAATACGAGACAGCCGACCTCTCGTTCCAAAAAGCCAACAACAGCTACCAGACTTCAAAATTCAGTGTCGAGAAGGCTCGCACCAATTTGGGATACGCCACAATCACCTCGCCCATCGACGGTATTGTTCTAAGCAAAGCAATCGAGGAGGGACAAACAGTGGCAGCCTCATACAACACCCCTACCCTCTTTACCATAGCAGCCAATCTTGCCGATATGCGCCTCATCGCCAATATTGACGAGGCCGACATTGGTGCAGTCAAGGAGGGGCAGCGTTGTACCTACACAGTAGATGCCTTCCCCAATGACACATTCGAGGGTTATGTTACTCAAGTGCGACAAGAGCCCACAACAACGAGCAACGTGGTAACATACGAGGTTGTAATATCAGCCGAGAATCCCCACCTAAAATTAAAGCCGGGCCTCACCGCCAATGTAACCATCTACACAATGGAGCGCCACAATGTTCTTGCCGTCAGCAGCAAAGCACTGCGCTTCGCACCAAGCGCCACACTGCTGGGCGACAAATATACAATAAAAGATGTCGAAGGCGACAAAAAACTGTGGACACTCGATGGTACTACACTCACTGCGCACGCAGTATCAACAGGAATGAGCAACGGTGCACTCACCGAGATTACAGACGGCATCAAGGAAGGGACACAAATTATCTGCGACGTCGAGCTGAACAACGGCGCATCACAAAAGAGCGCCGAACGCAGCCCCTTTGCACCCGGCCCCCCGGCCAAAAAGAAATAAGGCAGCCACAAGACCTATGAATATGAAAAAACCTATTATAGAATTAGTTGATGTACGACGCGAATTTATCGTTGGCGACGAGACGGTACGTGCACTGCGCGGCATAAACTTCACAATACACGAGAATGAGTTTGTTACCATAATGGGCAGCTCGGGTTCGGGAAAATCGACCCTGCTTAACCTGTTAGGTTGCCTCGACACCCCCACAAGTGGCGAGTATCGTCTCGACAGTATCCCGGTACGTAAAATGAGCAAGAATCAGCGTGCAGGGATGAGAATGCGCAAGATAGGCTTTGTGTTTCAGAGTTATAATCTGTTGCCAAAGACAACAGCAGTCGAGAATGTCGAGCTTCCGCTTATGTACAACTCAAAAATAGGCAGCAGCGAGCGTCGCAGACGTGCCACCGAAGCATTGCAAGCTGTGGGATTGGGCGACAGACTTATGCACAAAAGCAACCAAATGAGTGGCGGACAGATGCAACGTGTAGCAATAGCACGCGCCCTTGTGAACAACCCCTCGGTGATACTCGCCGACGAAGCGACAGGCAACCTCGACACACGCACCTCGTTCGAGATTCTCACCCTCTTCCAACAACTGCACAAAGAGGGGCGCACAATAATTTTCGTTACGCACAACCCCGAAATTGCACAATACAGCACACGCAACATTGTGCTCAAAGATGGAAAAATAAAGTCGGACACAAGAAACGAAGCACCACTCTCGGCAGCCGAGACGCTTGCATCGCTCCCCATAAACGACGACGAGTAACCCACACAGATAAACGAAAAGATATATGAACATCATAAACCTTTTTAAGATAGCTATTCGCGCAATAGCAGGAAACAAGATGCGTGCATTCCTTACAATGCTGGGAATAATCATCGGCGTGTGTTCGGTAATAACAATGCTTGCCATAGGACAAGGTTCAAAGCGCAGCATTCAGGCACAAATTTCCGAGATGGGCTCCAATATGATAATGATTCATCCGGGAGGCGACCGCCGCGGCGGTGTCAGACAGAGCAGTAGTGATATGCAGACACTAAAGCGCGAGGACTACGAAAGCATACGCAACGAAGCACACCTGCTATCGGCCGTAAGCCCAAGCGTCAACAGCAGCGGACAGTTTATCTATGGCAACCGCAACACCCCCTCGACTATGTATGGAGTAACCGAGGAGCACCTCACAATACGTCAACTGAAGATAGACGATGGAGTAATGTTCGGTGAGCACGAGGTAAGGACAGCAGCCAAAGTGTGCGTGCTTGGAAAGACTGTAATCGACGAGCTTTTCCCCAACGGCGAAGAACCAATAGGAAAGGTTGTACGCTTCGGGAGCATACCCTTTACCGTCATTGGAACAATAGAGTCGAAGGGTTACAACAGTATGGGAATGGATCAAGACAATATGGTTCTTGCACCCTATACAAGTGTAATGAAACGTATTCTGGCAATAAATCACATACAGGGAATAAACGCATCGGCAATAAGCGAGGAACTTACCGAAGATGCCATTGAAGAGATCACCGGTATTCTGCGACGCAATCATAAGTTGCAGGATGGACAAGAGAATAATTTCACCATTCGTTCGCAGCAGGAGCTCAGTGAGATGATGAACACCACTACTGATATGATGACAATTCTGCTTGGTTGTGTGGCCGGAATATCGCTTATTGTCGGTGGCATAGGAATTATGAACATTATGTATGTATCGGTTACCGAACGCACCAAAGAGATTGGTCTTAGAATGTCGGTGGGTGCACGGGGCATTGATATTCTCAGCCAATTTCTTATTGAGGCTATCTTGATAAGCGTTACGGGTGGTCTTATCGGTGTGTTGCTTGGCTCGGGCCTCTCCTATCTTATAAAGTTAGCCTTAAACTGGCCTGTATATGTGCAACCGTGGAGCGTGGTTCTGAGCTTTGCCGTATGTACTTTCACCGGAATATTTTTTGGTTGGTATCCTGCAAAAAAAGCAGCAGCGCTCGACCCAATCGAGGCTATAAGGTACGAGTAGGTTTACAAAATAAGGGCGACAATTTTGTCGCCCTTATTTTGTGATATTTTCACACAATGAACATAAGCTCGCGATATTTTGGAAGCGTCCACAATTCATTATCGACAATAAGTTCCAGTTTATCAATATGTGCACGGATGGCCTCAAGCATCGGTGCGACACTGTCGTGATAAGCGACAGCCTTCTCGCGTTCCTCGGCTATACGGTTGGCAACTTTTCGACGCTCGACCATTTCATCTACCATACGACGAATTTCGCTCACGCTGTTAGCTATTGTGCGCACTGTGTCGATATTCTCTTTTGAGGCTCGGTCGCCCTCCTCTTTTCCGAGTACCTGTTCCATTTTTATTATATTATCGAGCAGCGAGCTTTGATATTTTGTAGCAGTGGGTACAATGTGATTGAGCGCAAGGTCGCCCAACACTCGTGCCTCAATTTGTATTTTTTTAGTGTACATTTCCCATTTAATCTCGTTGCGTGCGCGAAGCTCGGTCTCGCTCATCACATCCATCGAGCCGAACATTTCTATGCTTGCTTTGTCGAGATAACGGTCGAACACTATGGGGGCGCTTGCCTCACAATCGAGACCGCGAGCCGCTGCCTCGCAGCGCCACTCGTCGCTATAGCCGTTGCCATCGAAACGAATTGGTTTACTGTATTTTATGTACTTACGGATTATCTTCACAAGGGCATCTTCTTTTGTATCACCGGCCTCGATAAGCGCGTCAACCTCTTGTTTGAAGATTACAAGCTGCTCGGCCATTGCCGTGTTGAGTGCTATCATTGCCGATGCGCAGTTGGCCTCGGCACCTACGGCGCGAAACTCGAATCTGTTACCTGTAAAGGCAAAGGGCGAGGTGCGGTTGCGGTCGGTGTTGTCAATCATCAACTCGGGGATACGTGGAATGTTCAATCGCAACTCGCGTTTACTCAATATTCTAACAACGTCGTCGGTTGTCTCAAAATGGTCGAGCACCGAGGATAGATGCGAACCTAAGAAACTTGATATTATTGCCGGGGGCGCTTCGGCTGCTCCCAAACGATGCGAATTGGCCGCCGACATTATGCTTGCCTTCAATAGTCCGTTATGACGATAGATGGCCGCAAGGGTGTTCACCACGAAAGTGATGAAACGCAGATTATCCTTATCGGTTTTTCCCGGCGCCATAAGCAGCGTGCCCGTGTCGGTACCAAGCGACCAATTGTTGTGTTTGCCCGAGCCGTTCACTCCCTTGAAAGGCTTTTCGTGCAAAAGCACGCGGAAACCGTGGCGACGTGCAACCTCTTTCATTATTGCCATTATGAGCATATTATGGTCAACAGCAAGATTACACTCCTCGTATATCGGCGCAAGCTCAAATTGGTTGGGGGCTGCCTCGTTGTGGCAGGTCTTTGCAGGAATACCCAGTTTCAGTGCCTCTATTTCAAGGTCTTTCATAAAGGCTGCCACACGCTCGGGGATTGAACCAAAATAGTGGTCTTCCAGTTGCTGATTCTTGGCGCTGTCGTGCCCCATAAGTGTGCGTCCTGTGAGCAGAAGGTCGGGACGGGCAAGCAACATTCCCTCGTCAACCAGAAAATACTCTTGCTCCCAACCAAGATAAGTTGTTACTTTTTTTACATTCTTATCAAAGTAACGGCACACGTCGGTAGCTGCTTTATCCACCGCACGAAGCGCCTTTAAGAGCGGTGCCTTGTAATCGAGCGCCTCGCCTGTATAGGAGATAAATACCGTCGGCACACAAAGAGTATCGTCCATAAGAAATGCGGGCGAGGTGGGATCCCACGCGCTGTAACCGCGTGCCTCGAATGTGCTGCGTATTCCTCCATTGGGGAACGACGAGGCGTCGGGCTCTTGTTGCATCAACAGATTGCCTCGAAACTCCTCTATTACCCCACCCTTTCCATCGTGCTCAATAAAGGCATCGTGTTTCTCGGCCGTTGTCTCTGTCAGCGGGTGAAACCAATGAGTATAGTGTGTTGCACCATTCTCAATTGCCCAACGCTTCATTCCATCGGCAACGCTGTCGGCAATAGATAAGTCCATAGGTGCACCATTATCAATAACATCTATGAGCTTGGCATAAACGTCGCCGGGCAGATACTTGAACATTTTCTCGCGGTTAAACACCTTTACGGCATAATATTTCGAGGGGCGCTCTTTAGCAAGGGGGACATCAACTGCCTTTTTTCCGAACGCAGCGGTAACAACCTCAAATCTCAATCTCGACATATTTTATTTCGGTTACAATATTTAAATACAAGGCTGTTTGTTTCACTCGGAGCGGTCGCAAGCATTGGCAGCCTCTAACTTTTTGTTTAATTTATAAAAAGTGTGCAAATTTACACACTGCGCACAACAGATACAAACATTTTCCAAAAAATCACTGCAAAACGCCCTATTTTTCCCTGCAATCTGCGATTTTTTCTTAAAAAAAATCGCAGAAATTGCAATTATCTTAGAATTAAACGGTTATTCGGATTGCTTGGAAATT
>CAYYEL010000089.1:0-9245 GCA_964470845.1 uncultured Bacteroidaceae bacterium
TGATTGCTCTTTCGCCCTCGGGGTCAAGGGCTATATGCGGCAGAGGGTATTTTTGTGCATAGCCCTTTGTTCCGCTGAGCACAAAAGAGCGACTGTAAGGGTGGGGAAGCGAGATGCAGTGTTGCACAAGCAGTGTGCAGCCTCTCTCGGTAGATATTATCGAGGAATTCATATTACCCACGAGTGCGGAATTTTCACTGCCGTAGCTCAATCGTCTCGATGATAGTGAAACGATATTTTTCATAAGGTCGCCTCGGTGGATGTTCATTGCGAGGGCAATGGGGCCCAGCCCGTGTGTGGGGTAGGGGTTGCCACTGTGTCGGCTCATAAACTCTACCTGCCAATTACTCCATTTGCGACCGCCGGCATCGTTTGACGAGATGCGTTCGCGCAGGTCGTGCAGATACGAGCCTTCGGCGTGGATAATCTCGCCTAATATCCCCTTTTGCACCATATTAAGGAGTGTAAGCTCAAACTCGTCGTAACAACAATTTTCGAGCATTATGCAGTGGCGACGGGTGCGCTCGGCTGTGTCAACCAGTTTCCAACAATCTTCGATTGTGGTTGCTGCCGGAACTTCTGTGGCTACGTGCTTGCCGCACTCCATTGCATAGAGTGCTATCTTGGCGTGGCTCATCCAGTCGGTGCATATATAGACAATATCCACCTCGGGGTGCTCGCACACACGCATCCATCCGGCGCTGTCGCCATAGGAAACGGCCCGCGTGCCGCCATACTTTTCAATAATGTTTTGTGCCTCTTCGATATTAGTCTCTACAAGGTCGCAAATGGCTGTAATGTGTGCCCCTTCAATGTGCATCATACGCTCAACTGCACGCTTGGCTCTAACTCCAAGGCCTATGAACCCGATGCGCACAATATCCATCGGTGCGCATTGCAGTTTTATTACATTTTCTTGTCCTTTAGGGCGTGTATTGTTATTGAGGCTCATCTTGCAAATGCTTGTTCCTATGTGCGAAGATAAAGAAAAAAATACTACAACTCAATAGTTGCACTCTTTTTTAGCGTTTCTTTGCTTTGTGCCACACTGCTAAGGCTATAATGGCGGTGAGTATGGCACCCAGAATATAGGCTGTTGTGCGATTCTCCATTCCGCACATCATAGGCGATACGAAAATATATGACGAGCATACATAGGTCATTATAAGGGCCGGTACACTGCCAATTGCCGTCGGCTTTTTATTGCGGTACAGATACACGGTAATGCACCATAAGGTTATTACGGCCAGCGTCTGGTTGCACCAAGCAAAATAACTCCATATTGTCTGGAAGGGCAGGGCAAATATTATGAACAACGCTGCGGCAAACAGTGGCAGTGATACTAAAATTCTCTTGTATATACTCTTTTGCTCAATATTTAACATATCGGCTACAATGAGGCGGGCACAGCGAAAAGCTGTGTCGCCCGAGGTAATTGCACAACCTATAACACCGAATATGACTATTCCTGCGACAATTTCATTCATCGTGGTACTCGATATTATATTTACCATTTTGGCAGCGCTGCCGCCATATTCGGCAATGGCATTGTTAAGCCCCTCGACGCCTCCCCAGAATGACATTCCGATTGCGGCCCATATCAGTGCGACAATGCTTTCGCTAATCATTGCACCATAGAATACACTGCGGCTCTGTTTCTCCGATTTTAAGCAACGAGCCATCATCGGTGATTGTGTGGCGTGGAAACCCGAGATTGCACCACAGGCAATTGTGGTAAAAAGCATAGGCACAATGGGGAATTTCTGTGGGTCGGCAATTTGGTTGCTCAATGATGTGAGCTCGGGTATTCTGTATGTGTCGCAGTTGAAAAGCAGAACGCCTAAAATACCACCGGCCATAATGAGCAGTGCGATACCAAAGAGTGGATATATGCGTCCTATAATCTTGTCAATGGGCAGTACTGTTGCAAGAATATAGTAACAAAGAATGATTATAAGAATAATAAAAAGCTCCCACGAGGTGTTCTCGAAAGCGGTTACTTCGAGTGAGGGCAGGCTGATGTTAGACGCAATCAATTCGGCCGGTTGCGACATAAATACCGCCCCGACAAGTGCCATAAGAAGCACCGAGAATATGCGCATAAAATTTCTTGTCCCCTCGCCAAGATACTCACCTATAGTCTCGGGGAGGCTCACGCCTTTGTTCTTGAGTGATATTACTCCTGCTATAAAATCGTGCATAGCTCCCAAAAATATACCTCCGAGGGTTATCCACAAAAAGGCAACCGGGCCGTATGCAGCACCCAGCAGCGCTCCAAAGATAGGGCCAAGGCCGGCAATGTTCAACAGTTGAATAAGAAACACTTTCCAACGGGGAAGAGGAAGATAATCTACTCCGTCATACATCGTTTGTGATGGTACCGGATTTTTCTCGTCAATATTGCATACTCGCTCAAGATATTTTCCGTATGTGAAGTATGCGACAATAAGTGCTGCGAGGCACACTAAAAAGGTAATCATAATTTTGTGATGTGAATTTTGTCTGCAAAAATAGTGTTTTTGCAGACAAAAAGAAAGCATTATTGCTTTAAAAAATAGAATTTTATCGGTAGATTCTCTAAAAACAATCTACCGATAAAATTCTTGCCGACAATTTCTAAATTTCTTGTAAAACAATTCTCAAACAGTCGCGAAATAATTTTTATACAACTTCTAATGCTTTCCAAAGAATTTGAACATATTGTACCACGCCATCTTTTCTTGCGCGGTGGTGCTGCCAAGCTCCTCGGCTTTTCGATACCATTTTGCAGCCTTATGGTCGTTCTGCTCCACTCCGCGTCCTTTTTCGTAGCATTCGGCCACCTTTTCATATACAGCCTCGTAGCCCTCATTAGCTGCACGCAGATACCAATAGAAGGCTTTTTTCTTGTTCTTATTTACATAATATCCGCTCTCGTAATATTGTGCCATAAGATGTTGTGCCTCGACGACATTTCTCTCGGCGGCTTTCTGTATGTAGTCTATTGTCGGTTGTCGTCGCAGTTTGCGTTTGCTCAGTTGCTGAAGCGAGTCGCTCTGTGCCATTCTTTTTCCAATAACAAAGAGTGCTGTTGGCTCGTTCTGCTGGGCAGCCTGCTCGTACCAATAGTAGGCTTTAACACTATCTTGCTCTATGCCGATACCCTTTTTGTAGCAGTTGGCAAGCATTGTTTGCGAAATAGCCACCCCCTCATTGGCCGATTGTGTGTACCATTTAACAGCCAAAGTATCGTTTCTTGCTGTGCCTATTCCAAGCAGATAGCACGTCGCAAGATTGTGGAGTGAGTTTTTATTACCCATATTGGCCGACTTGCGGAAGTATCGGAAGCCTTCGACAAAGTCTTGTTCGGCTCCGTTACCCTCCATAAAACATACAGCGCAGTTGTACAGAGCATCGGCATAGCCAAGGCCTGCCGCCTCGCTGAACGCCTCAAATGCCTTTTTGTACTCTCCTTGCAGGTAGTACTCTCGTCCTTTTTCGGTAATCTTGAAGCAGTGGGCAAGAATATGTGGGGCGCTTATTCCTACGGCCGGTATATTATATCCATCATCCCTCCTTTTTTCGGGTGCTTCTATTGTTTGCGCAATACTATTGCCATAGAATGTCCCGTTTGAGAATCCCTCGACATCAACGGTTATTCCTTTGCCACTGCTGCTGTTGTACAGTTCCACCTCGATGCTCCCATCTTTGACTTTTGCGCCGGGAATCCACAAGAGTGTTCTTCGGTAGTCGAGTATGCTGCTGTCGGGGCGCATTGTACTGTAATCGGGCGAGTAAAATTCTTTACTCTCGTTGTAGCCATAGACCATTGTGTAGCGTGTGGTGCTCTTATGTGCAAGATGCGGTACAATTTGTTTGTGCTTGTCCTCCTCGCTGTTGGGAATAAAGCAGGCTACGTAGTTGGGTATTGCATCGCTCGTCAGTGTACCGATGCTTAAGCTTGATGTGCTTCTGTCGTCCGAGGTAACAGAATTTATAATGTGTGAATAATCCTTTATTGTGTTGCTTGTGAGGGATTTAATCCTTTTGTCAAATGTTACGGGGTCGGGGGCGTCCTCAATTTCTCCGCTCATAGGCTCAATGCCCATTACTCCCATAAAGGATTTGTAGAAACTGCTATAATCATAAGCAAGTTTCTTCTTGTTGCCTAATCTTTTCAGTCGCTTTCCTTTTCCGAACTGGGTACGTGTGTTCTCGTCCGACCTGATGATTATTTCTTTAAAGTCCATCATCTTCTCGGGGTCAACACCTTTCAAATATTCGTAGTCGGGAGCAGGGGTGCTGTACGAGCTGTACTCGCCATCCACCACAATACTCTGTATCCAATAGCACCAATTAAGATTGTGTCGCCAGAATGCACTGCGCAACACGTCCGAAGCGGTGAGTTGCCCCGAGAATCCCGGGTCTTTGTTTGAACCAAAAAAGCTTATTTGGGTTCCTCGGCCCATTCCTACTCCGCTGCCTACGTTTATGTGTCCTCCTTGCATTACCTGCCTGTCGAACGAGGATAGCTCGCTGCTCCCATCAATGTGATACTGATGGCCTTGAATGGGGGCGACTGCTAAATTATGTTCATACATTGACGCACCCGAGTTAAAGCCGTGGAAAGGCTCATCGGATATTCCTGCAATAAATTTCTGATTCTTAAATGTAACGTCCTGCGCATATTCCCACTCGTCGAGAAAGTCGAGGCGCATTTCGCTTCGTGGCGGACGATAATTTTTGTCCTGTTTCTTTTTGGGTACTACCTCAATCTGGGATAGCAGATAACTGAATGGGCTCGTCTTTATCATACTCATCCTATTCTTTTGCAACTGCTCGTATGTAACGGGCTTGCCGGTGTTACGTTCCCAATAGTGGTAGAGGCGCATCTCGGGCGAGAAATATCTGTCAAGCGCAAAGGCGAATATGCTGTCTCGTCTCGATATATTATTTATGTCGGGGACAAGCTTGGCGACCTTTTTTCCGGTAAAGTCGTTTGTGGTGATGCGGAAACTACCATTATAGTCGGTGAGGAATGTGTAGCGTGTGGCAAGGCTGTCCTTGTAGGGGATGAGCATTGTTACTTTAGTCTTTGACCGTGCAATGATTTTCCATTTGTTTAACTCTCCCGGTTTATTTGAATCTAATTTCTTTATAAAGCTGCCCTTTATTGTTATTCCTCTTTCGACAGGCTCGTCCAGCTTAAACTGCTGTGTGGTGAGCTTGTGCCAATCGTATGAGCTCCAACCGTGGGTGAGCATAATGAGCTCAAGCTGGGCTTGGCGGTCGCTGTTAGCAGGGTCGAAATATTGTGCAGCATCGGGTATATAGCCTTTGAGCTCTGAGCCTAAAAGCATATAAGTGTATATATTGTAGCTGTAAGATGTCTGTTGGCGAGAGGTTGTGTCGCTCACTGATATTGAGAAACTGCCATCGGCGAGGGGCTTCCCATCCTCGCGACTGATACTCAGTGTTATTTTCTCGTGAGGCTGCACGCGGCTGTTTTCGGGTGTGTAACCGTTGCTTTTTACCTTAAGGCGCACGCGGCTGTTGTCGCCCTCTTGCGGACTGTCGTGGGTTACAAAAAATAGGCGCTCGGCAATGGGGATACTGTCGTCGATGAACAGTACGGCGCGGTTGACACCCTCTTTTAGTGAGTTTTTGTCTATCGCAAACAGCATATTGCGCTTAATGGCGTCGAAGCGCTCGTAGTAGAGAATTTTGCCACGATGCAGAATGGCGCAACCTATTTGCGCTTCGTGCTCAAGATTATTTTTTATTTTAAGGTTGATGTAGTCGTCGGTCTGTTCAAGGTTTATTACTGCTCCGTTGTCCATAATGGCCGGAAGCTCGAATTCTATTTGCTCTTTTCCATCTTGCAACAGGGCTGTGTATTTTACTCCTTTTTGTGGTGTGAATCTGAAACAGCCTTTTCCAAAATGTGTGGGCGAGGCCTCAAGCAATTTCTTGTTGTCGGCAAGTATTGTGATGTTGCGATTGCTGTTTATTCCATCCTCGGCGCACACCTCAAAGGCTACAAGGCTCTCTGTTCCATAAACCAAATGACCGCCTTCGGGGTAGAATTTTACGTCGTTCTTGGGTAGGCGGCTGCTTACCCAACTGATATTTTTCTCGTTATAATTACCGTGGAATTCTTTCTTGTCTATTCCCACTAAATAACCGCGTCTGCGGTCGAGTAGATTCTTAAAGTCCCAATTGTCGGCATTTACGCGGTCGAAAATGGGAAATACGCGGCTGAATATAGCATCTTTTCCTCGGTTGAGCATATAGCGCGTGTAGGCGCGAATCTCGTAGTATCCCGACAATAGCAGAGGGTTAAGCTCAAAATCGCCGTTGCAGCAACCTTCTTCGTCGATTTTGTATTTTTTTGTCTCTACAACGTAACCCTCGGGTGCAACAAGCTCGACGTATAGTACTCGGCTCATTGTGGTGGGACGATTATCGCTGCCGCTCACTACATAGGCCTTGAACCATATTGTTTCGGTAAGGTAGTATGCGGTGTTGTCAAAGTGCAGATAGACGCGCTCTTCGGGGAAGAGGGTCTCTATTGCAACCGTACGCAATACTAAATTGTCGAGCGGATTGCGCAAGGTGCTGTCGCTGTTGCTTTGCGCTAATATTGGTAACGATAGAAGCAGAAGGGTTGTATATGTGATTACTTTTCTCATATTTTCACTATTTTATAGGTGTTGTTCCAATCCACATTATTTTATTGTGGTTGTGTACTGTATTGTTGTCGGCAGTCTCGTTTGTCTGTATTGTGATGGTTGCAATGTAGTGTGTTGTTGTGTTTGCGCGTGGATGCCACTTACTGTTGCCAATGTGTGCGGCGGCTTGTTCTATCGACTGCTCTCTAAGATAGGGCAGCAGCTCTCCCAAGGATGCACCCTCGCTCTGTTCTATGCTTAGGTTGCAGGTCTTTGTCTCGAAATTTGAGATTTTCCCCTCGCCGCTCAGGTCAAATTCAATGACAAGGCCGCATTTATAATTTTCAAAGCCTTTATATTGTTCTTTTAATGTCTCTTTTTCGAGTGTGATGCTTGCTGTGTAATACTCTGTTCTCTCTTCAATAATTACGGGGATGTTTATTTTCTCTTCTATGCTCTCTTCTGTCGGCGCGAGTGTGTCGGGAATAATCTCGGCTGCTTTTGTGTAGCTCTTTTCTCTGCTTGATTGTGTTTGTTGTTTTGTCGGTGTAGCAGCTTCTACAGCCTTAACGGTATCTTGTTGCTGTGTGTCGTTCGGCTGCTGTATGGTGGGGCGCATTTCTTCGTGGGGCTTTTGAGCCTCGATGATTGTCGGGGTGCTGCTGTAAATATACTCAGGCTCCGAGAATAGCAGTACCACTATCATTGCCGTAGGTACTGTGTAAAGGCTCTTTGCAAGTTTGCAGTGGCTCGATTTTTTTCTTATCATCATTTCGACCCTTTTGCGTACACTGCTGCGGGCAAAATTGTTGACAAGCGTGAATTCATCTTCGCCAATAGCTTTTTTTAGAATTAACAGCTGATAAGAGCGTGCGTCGTTGCCTCTTTGCAGTGTATAGCGGTCGGCCTCGTACTCGTGAATGTCTTTAAGGTCGTTAGTGAGCATATATATAAATGGGTTGAACCATTGCAATGGTGTTAGCAGGCTTATAATTAAAATGTCCCACGAGTGCCCTCCTTTTATGTGTCCTTCTTCGTGTAGTATAATCTCTTTGCGACAGCTGTTGTAGTCGTCCTCAGAAATTACAATGTTGTTGAACCAACTGAACGGTGTAATAGGGTGAGCGTGGCAGTATAGTGTGTATTCTTTATGCTTTTCTTGCCACAATGTGCCGCGACGTATGGTGTTGTGAATTCTTATTATACTTATGAGTATTATTATTGTTGAGATTACTACTCCTATTATATATATAATGCTGAGTATCTGCAATGGTGTGATGCTCTTTGTGTTTGTATCAAGCTCTGCCGGGCCTGTTGTCGCCATTGTCGGGCCAACTGTTATTGGTGTGTGCGCTTCTTGTATATGCGTTTGTATTTCTATGGGGATTTTTACCTCAATCTGCGGCAGTAGCAGTGAGCCGAGCAGTGTGCACAGCAGCAGTGCGCGATTAAATGAGATAAAAGTCTCTTTGCGCATAAGCAGTGTGAATGGCACATAAAGTATTGCCAGACTGACTGCCCACTTTATTACATATACGATAAATGTTTGCATATTATTGTTTCTGAATAAGCTCGATTAGTTCGCGTAATTCACTCTCGTCCATTTGTTCGTGCTCGACAAAGAATTTTACAAGTGATGCACCCGAGCCTCCAAAGAATGAATTCTGAACGTCTTTCATAACCATTCGTGTATATTCCTGCTTGGTTATCAGTGGGTAGTAGGTGTGTGTCTTGCCGCTGAGTTTGTGGAATTTTACAAAGCCTTTGTTTAGTAGTATTTTCAGGAATGTGGCTACTGTGGTGTAGGCGGGCTTGGGGTCGGGATAGTGTGATATAATCTCGTGTATGCATCCACCGTGGGGTAGCTCCCAGAGTATGCTCATTACTTGCATCTCGGATTTTGTCAGTGTGTCGAATTTTTTCATAAGTGTTTCTTTCTTATATAGCAAATATAAAACTAATCTTTTAGTAATCTAAAATTTTAGTAATTGAAAATTGTATTCGACGGTTTAATTTAACACTTGTTATTAGTAATTATTCTCTCTTTTTTAGTAATTAGTAATATGATGAGTTTTTTTGTGTACACAGAAGAATGCCTGCGATTATTCTCGCTATGAATAATCGCAGGCGCGTAAAAATCTGCAATATATGGCTGCTATAATAAAATGTTTTTTTAAATTCGGGGCTGTTCATTAGAATTTTATAAAGATGCTGTGTTGGCTTGTTCGAGGGCTGTTTTCAATCTTTGCGGGTTCCCATTTTGGCATAGTCTTTATGAGCTCTTTAACATACTTGTTGGTAATGGCTTTTATTTTGTTGTTGACCTCGCGACCACCCTCGCATATTATATAGTTGTAAACAATCTCGGGCGAGGCGACTGTGCCGTCGGCCTCAATTGTGAATGTTGCATATACGCTCCCTTGCCCGTTTGCTCTTTCAACCTCGGGCGGTGTCTTTTTGTGTGTTTATTTAGTTTGTGCAGATAAAGTTATCGACTTCAGTGTGCCTCAATATGAGGCACACTGAAGTCGATAGATAGATTATTTACGTTTTATTACTGCAAACGGAATACCACAGGCAGTGTGAATCGTACAC
>CAYYEL010000090.1:0-9214 GCA_964470845.1 uncultured Bacteroidaceae bacterium
CCCACCACCGTACAGGCACAACGTGGAAGGCCTATCCAATGTACGACTTTGCCCACGGACAAAGCGACTTTTTCGAGGGCGTTACACACTCGCTGTGTACATTGGAGTTTGTCCCCCACCGCCCTCTGTACGACCTTTTCGTCGATTGGGTAAAGGAGGGCAAAGAGCTCGACGACAACCGTCCCCGTCAGTACGAATTTAACAAGCTGAATCTAAGCTACACACTGATGAGCAAGCGCAACCTATTGACCCTTGTAAAGGAAAAATTGGTTAACGGTTGGGACGACCCCCGTATGCCCACACTATGCGGAATACGTCGTCGCGGTTACTCGCCCCAATCAATTGCAAAATTCATTGACAAGATTGGTTACACAAAGTACGACGCACTGAACGACATATCACTGCTTGAGTCGGCTGTGCGCGACGACCTTAACAGCCGCGCCACACGTGTATCGGCAGTAATTAACCCCGTCAAACTGATAGTAACAAACTACCCCGAGGGTAAGGTCGAGGAACTTCAGGCAATAAACAACCCCGAAGACCCGAACAGTGGCACACACACAATATCATTCAGCCGCGAGTTGTGGATAGAGCGCGACGATTTTATGGAGGATGCCCCCAAGAGTTTCTACCGCCTGACACCCAGCCGCGAGGTACGTCTGAAGAACGCCTACATTGTACTGTGCACAGGCTGCAACAAAGACGCTGATGGCAATATCACCGAGGTACTGTGCGAATATATTCCCCAGACAAAGACCGGCGAGCCCGAGGCCAACCGCAAAGTAAAGAGCACCCTCCATTGGGTAAGTTGTGCCCACAGCGTGCAGGCCGAAGTGCGCCTTTACGACCGTTTGTGGAAGGTCGAGAATCCCCGCGACGAGCTTGCAGCAGTGCGCGAGGCCAAGCAGTGCGACGCGCTGACAGGAATGAAAGAGATAATAAACCCCGACTCGTTACAGATACTCACCAATTGTTACGTCGAACAATTCGCATCCAATCTGCAACCACTCGATTATCTGCAATTCCAGCGCATCGGCTACTTTAATGTCGATCCCGATAGTCGTCCCGGCCACCCGGTATTCAATCGCACCGTATCACTGAAAGATACGTGGAGCAAGATAAAAGGCAAATAAAAAACATAGAGGGCTGTGTCAAAAAAAACAAAAATTGACACAGCCTTTTTACAGTATCCCAATCACCATCCGTATGAGCAACGATAAAGGCTTCTTCGATACACCCGAGTTTCGCGAACTACTCAAGAAATACGAACAGATGAAAAAAGAGAACAACTGTTCCTATTTCGAGACCGACCAACTATCCGACATTTTATCCTACTACCTCTACCACGAAAAAACCACCGAGGTCGAGGAGGTATATGCCATTGCCAAGCGTCTGCATCCGGGCAGCCCCGAGGTTACAAAAATGGAGATACGAATGCTACTCTCATACGGCAAGCCCGAGGCAGCCATAAGCCTTTTCGAGCGACTGCAATACATCGACGACGACGAGACACTGCTTCTGAAAGCCGAAACCCATCTTGCACTAAAGGACTATAAATCGTCGCGCAAGCTGGCACGCGAAATTCTGCGTCGCAGCACAATAACCGACGAAACAGCCTACGACGCACTCGAAATACTGCTCGACTGCGGCTTTGCCCAAGAGGTACTGTCGGCAGCCGACGAAGGCCTCACACGCTACCCCGGCAGCCACAATCTGTTAGAAGTTAAAGCCGAAAGCCTCATCGAGCTGCAACGCACCGACGAAGCAATAGAAATATACAACAAACTACTCGACGAGACCCCCTACTCCACTTTCTATTGGGAACAATTAGGACACATATACTATATGATAGAGCGCTATGGAAAAGCCTTGGAGTGCTTTGAATATGAGCTCACCATTGACGACAGCATAGAATATGCCAAAATGATGCAAGGCTATTGCTACCACCATCTGCACGACTACACAAAATCAAAAGAATTATTCACCCGATTAGGAGAGAAATACCCCAAAAGCATAATACCCGACTTCTACACGGCACTGGCAACAGCCTATACAGGTAACAAGGCCGAGGCCATCGAGGCCTTCCTGCAAGTTGCAGCAAAAGCAATAGAAAAGAACAGCAGTGGCAACATAGAGGCAATGCTGGCGCTACTGAACGTATCCATCTTGTACCTGCAAACAGGCAACTACGACAGCTCGGCCACATATATAAAAGAGGCACTCAGATACGTTCCCACCGACGATAGTCTGAAACAGATAATAGCCCACAGAAGCCCACTGTACGAGCTCCGCGACAAAGAGAATATGACATTCCCCGACATAAACTCGACCGAGACAAAAGAGTGGAAACTATATGAAATACTTTATCGTTTGGGCATTCAGCTTCTTGAGCAGAGAGCAAATATACTTGCACTATATGCACTGTATATGGCACGAACAGGCGCCCCCGACACAGCCGATATTGATGCATACATTGCCTATATTCTATACACATTGGGCGAGACAAAAGAGGAATTCCGCGAAATGACAGATTCGGCACTGCAAGGCAAAAGCGAAAAGCTATTTTTCCTCTTTGGGCAGCCATATAATGCCGATATTATGACCGATGATTTTATCAAACACATACACCGACCGTAAACTCATACGACAAACAATAAATCAAAGCGGTCTCCGTCAAGTTGACGGAGGCCGCTTTGATTCCAATATCCGATAGTCTCTAAGAGGCACAAAATCACCCCCGAATATAGGCCGAAGCCTCTATTTATCCGAAAAATCTTTTATTCTCCCTTCCTCGTCCATACGACAAATAAGAAGCTCGCCATCCTGCTCGGCAATGATACAGTCGTTCATTCCTATCACAACCACGCGCCTCTCTTGCATTGTGTGCACTATGCAATTGTGCGCCTCGCACAACTCAACATTTTTAGAGATTACGGCATTGCCGTTAAGGTCGTGTGGCAGACGCTCGTACAAAGAGCCCCACGTACCAAGGTCGCTCCATCCGAAGCTGGCAGGAAAGACAAAAATCTCCTCGGCACGTTCAAGAATAGCATAATCGACCGAAATATTACGACATTCGGGGAATTTCTCATTTACAATCTCTTGTTCCTTATCGGTAGAATAGTAAGGCATCATCGACTCGAACACCGATGCTATGGGCGACTGATACACCCTGAAGGCATTCACAATAGTCTGCACACTCCAAATAAATATTCCCGAATTCCAATAAAAATTATTTTTTGAGATGTACTGCTTGGCAGTGTCAATGTCGGGTTTCTCTTTGAAAGAATCGACACGAAAAACCTCTTTATTCGACAACGTAGCAGTGCCAAGAACAGCCTCAATATAGCCATAGCCGGTCTCGGGACGTGTAGGTTTAATACCCAACGTCATTATGGCATCGCTCTCGGCTGCAAATTTCAGCGCCGACTTAATCACACGCCTGAACTCGTTGACGTCGGCAACAAAATGGTCGCTCGGAGTAACCACCATATTGGCGTGCGGGTCTCTCTTTTTTATCTTCCACGCTGCATACGCTATGCAAGGAGCGGTATTTCGACGACAAGGTTCGAGCAAAATATTATCGGCGGGAATCATCGGCAACTGCTCCCTTACTATATCGGCATAATTAACCGAGGTTACCACCCACACATTTTCAATGGGACAAATATCACCGAAGCGCTCAACGGTAAGTTGCAGCAGTGTTTTTCCACACCCAAGAACATCAATAAATTGTTTAGGGCGCTCGGCTGTACTTATGGGCCAGAAACGGCTGCCAATACCGCCTGCCATAATAACAATATGATTAGAATTACTCATACTATATATCTTTCTTTTTTTACTTTTCAGTTTTTTGCAGTGAGTAAAGATAATAACTAAAAAAGTAAATATAAAACATTTTACCCAATTTATTTATTATATATACGAACATAAAAACAAACAGACAACATTACAAAGAGATCGGAAGTAAGCGATTCTTATCCTTTTTATTCCATTTTACTCCTTTTGCGTTAATTTTATAACATTTATCCAAATAAGGTGTTTTTATATAAAATTTTGCTTATATTTGCAGTAACCGGCGAATATATACTATATTGTACCTATATTACAATGGAGAATTAACATAAATTGCAGTTTTACACAATTTATGCAATGAGCCAAGAGACAGAGACAGAACAGTTAAAAGAGTGGTTCGTATTGCGTGTAACCTACCAACGCGAGCTATCGGCCAAGGAGAAATTAGAAGCTCTGGGCATTGCTTGTTTTGTACCTACAAAAGTTGTACGCAAGCTCGACAAAAGCGGCAAATATGTAAAAAAGCGAATATCGGCTCTGCACAATTACATATTTGTAAACAGCACAAGAGGTTGCATCGACGGCATTAAACAGCACAAAATTCCTTGGCTCAGGTATGTAATTGACCATAAGCACGATAAAACCCAAAGCAATGTGCTTACCGTCCCCGAGAAGCAAATGCTCGATTTTATAGCAATTGCAGGTAGCGACGACGAGAGAATAGAATACATAAGCGAGGAGCAAATGAGCTTCAGCCGGGGCGAACGTGTGCGAATACTCGGTGGTCCCTTCGAGGGAGTTGAAGGAATTTTTATGAAAATAAACAATAAAAGGGGGCGTTGTGTCGTTGTAAAGATAGAAGGAATAACAGCCGTTGCAACAGCTACAATACCATCTGTCTTGGTCGAGAAAATTATATAGGACATAAGAGAGAATTAACATATAACACAAAAATACTAAATAGAGTAACAATATGTTGTCGATACTTTATCACCTGATAATACCTTTCTTTGTGGCATTTATAGCAACATTGTGGATACATCCGAAGATACTAAAGATTGCCATAATGAAAAATTTGGTAGATAACCCCGATGCTCGCAAATTACAACGTCGCCCCACTCCCGTGATGGGTGGCTTGGCCGTCTTTTTCGGTCTGTTGGTTGGAATGTGCAGTTCGCAGCATATTACCACCAACTATATGTTCATATATTTGGCTGCAATGTCAATAATGCTATACACGGGTACAATAGACGATATTCTTGATCTATCGCCCAAATTGAGATTTGCAATAGAAATTGCAGTTGTAGCACTATTGATGGCTGTTACGAGCCACTCGGTTAACAATTTCTTTGGACTATGGGGCGTGTACGAGATTTCAACGTGGCTCGCCGTGCCACTTACCGTTGTTGCCGCTGTTGGAATAATAAATGCTATAAACTTAATTGACGGCGTCAATGGTCTATCGACAGGATTCTGCATAATGGCCTGCTCATTATTTGCTATATTGTTTGTGCTCTCGGGCAACATTCCTATGGCTATAATAGCAATGTCGGCAGCAGGCGCAATTATCCCATTCTTCTTACATAATGTATTCGGATATAACACTCGAATGTTCATTGGCGATGGCGGTGCGCTTGTAATGGGAATTATTATGTCGATTTTCATTATGAATATTTTGTGTACAAATTCTCTTAGCAGCGAGCTTGCCGAGAAGAATATAGGGCTTATTCCTTTCTGCCTTGCGGTTCTTTCGGTGCCGGTATTCGACACGTTACGTGTAATGTCGATGCGTATAATCCGTGGAACTTCGCCTTTTAATGCCGATAAGACCCATTTGCACCACCTTTTCATCGACCTTGGATTCTCGCATATAGGAACAACATTCTCTATTCTCAGTCTGAATACTTTTGTTGTGCTATGCTGGCTTGTATCTTATCTGTTGGGCGCCTCGGCTGATGTTCAACTTTATGTAGTGATTTTCTTCAGCATACTTATTACCTTCGCGTTTTACAGGTTCACCCGTGTGCAGATAAGGAAAAATACTAAAATATATCACATACTACACTCTATCAGTAAATTCAGCCACTTTGAGAAAAAGGATTTCTGGAGAAAGATTGAGGCCTTGATTGATAAAATCTAAAAAGGAAAAAGCCACAAAAGAGGCTGCGCCTACAAAGTAAATACACAAAGTTTACAGCCCCGTTAGAACATCTAACGGGGCTGTAATGTCTAAGAACAAAGTCTCTTTAGAGTGCCTTATTCCTTATTCAATAGCTGAAATTTATTTGTTGCACAGCTATCAACCTATCATATCGTGCACCAAATTCACGATGATAGACAAAAATCAAATATTCATTCTCGGTGTTAAAGAAATCGCCTTCAGATGCAGAAGTGAGCGCCTTGTCCGAGCCCTCGGGCAGCCACACATATTGATAGTTGTGAACACCGAATTTCATAAGTTGCGAGGTTAGATAAGCACCCTCGACATTATCGTAAACAAGAATATTGGCATCGGTAAAGACATTGCCCCAATAGTCGCCTAAAAGATAGTAATTCCCACCGCTGCGATAGGGAGCATCGAGCCTAAAATGCACAAGAGCATAATCGGCTTCAATTGTACTACCATAGCCCTCAAGAGTATTTGTGTAGAAACGTCCATTCTCGTCGCGCATATTGGAATAGGAACGACGGGGAGCATCGGCATACAGTTCGGCGTGGTAGTGCGGGTCGAGGAATGAAATGCGCTCGACATTCATCCCCGGCCGATGCGGGTCGGTGAGCTCAAAGCGACGATATTCGTTAGCTGCATCGAATATCATCGTTTTATTATGTACGTACTCCAGACGATTGGCGGTTATATATGTTGGTTTAACTGCATCGACAAAATTATCGAGACGACGGTTCTGAAAAACCCTTATCTTAACGTCGGATGCCGGCGAGGCTATATTGTAGCCTGCATAATCGACCACAAAGCTCACCTGCTGATGTGTTCTGTTCCTATCAATCTCGGTATCGGAGCTCACGCGAGCCTCGACCCTCACACGCGGTTCCACAACAGCAAAGCCAAAATGAGCCACCGGAGTTGAATCGTCGGCCTCATCGTCGTAGATTTCGACCCTGTAATTCCCCGAGACTTTAAAGTTTACATCCTCGTTAGGCAGATAGAATTGATAATGTGTATATAACTGTGTGGTATTCTCGGAATTTTGCCAATCATCGATTGGGCGGTCGTTGAAGCCGTCGAGATAATCAATGGGCAGAAGTTCCGAGGCCGACCAATCGGCGTTGCAATGCACGATGCGATAGGTGTAACGATGATAGGTGTGCGAAAGCTCATCGAAAGAGAATAAAATTTCATCGTCGCAGCCAAGCGTCAGCACAGGTAGTGCCCCCCACTGCTCGTTTCGCTCCATCTGCAAAGCACGAATATTCGAGGCGTACGACCGCGTAAACTGTGCTGCGAGCGACAAAGGCAACAAGGCTAAGAAAAATAATATTATAAAATGGTTTCTCGGCATAGTCTGTTTCTATTTTTTCGTCGCTAAGTTAAGGAAATAAACCGAAAAAGTACGTATATTTGAGGTAAACAGCGAATATATTCTGCGCTCGCTGTTTAAAATATTGAAGTAAACTTCATATTTTCCGCTTGTTACTGTATTTGAGGTAAACCTCGAATATATTCTGCGCCCGCTGTGTAAAATATTGAAGTAAACTTCATATTTTCCGCTCGTTACTGTATTTGAGGTAAACAGCGAATATATTCTGCGCTCGCTGTGTAAAATATTGAAGTAAACTTCATATTTTCCGCTCGCTTGTTACTATATTTACAAAAAAATAACCAACGATAATGATGACAGCACTCCGAAGAATAATAACAGCAATTATGCTGCTCGCAGCCTGCGCAGCAGCAGAAGCACAAATTATATATACACCCGGCGACAGCACCTGCATAGAGAAAATACTAAAAGAGTGCAAACAATCGACAAGCACACTCGACATTGCAGCGCATTTTATAGGGCGACCCTATGTAGCATCCACCCTCGACAGTTGCACCACCGAGAGGGTGATTATAAACACACGACAATTCGACTGTACAACCTTTATCGAGACTGTTACAGCCATCGTATTAACGGCACACAGCGGTGATAATAGTTTCGGAAGATTCGGCCATATATTGCAACAACTGCGCTACCGGGACGGTGTGTGCACGGGTTATACAAGCCGTTTACACTATATATCGCAGTGGATTACCGACAGTGCAAAGAGGGATATAATAGAGGAGATTAACACCGAGGCTCACACAGCCACACAAAGGCTGAACCTTAATTTTATGAGCCGCCACCCGATGAACTATCGCCAACTGAAAGCCGACAGCACGCTTGTCCACGGCATCGAGGAGCACGAGAAGCCATTCCGCAACATCTGCATAAAGTATATTCCCAAAAGCGCACTAAATGATTCGCGTAATAGGTTAGGCATCGAGGATGGTGATATTCTGGCGCTTGTTACAGCCATTGAGGGGTTAGATGTCAGCCACGTAGGCTTTGCAAAGTGGATTGATGGCAAGCTGCACCTTGTGCACGCATCGAGCGCAAAAGCAGAAGTCATAATCGACAAGCAGACGCTACACGATTATATGCGCACAAAAAAGAATAGTCTGGGCATTAGGGTCTTCAGGCTGTCTCAGAAATAGAATTTTCCGGTTGCTTTATACACCTGCCAACGCAACTTAAGCTTGCGCACGAGGTTAAGAGGCTTTCTCTTGAGCCGTCCCTTGTAGTTGGCTATAAAATCATCGACAGCATCGAGCACACGTGCCGAATTTTGCCCGTCGCGATGTCCTTCGTGGTGCGAGGTATAGGCAAGAATATTGTCCATCAATTCTTTGGGGCGAGTGAGCGCCTTTTCTATTGCAGTGCCCACCTCCTCTTCACTGCGAACATCGAGCAAGAAGTCTCCGGGACGGGTGTTTCGATACGTAACCACCGGCTTGTCCATAAGCATATACTCCACAATTATAGACGAGGTATCGCACAGCAGTACGTCGGTCTTTCTATAAGTGTTTGCGCCATCAATATCACGGAAAATCTGCACATTTTTATGTTTTTCGGCCATTGCCATATAATCGGCAATCAGTTGAGGGTCGTTCAGCTTAGGGTGGAAGGTAATAATCCAGTCCCAGTCTTTGGTAGCAGCCAATTTCTCAATCTGTGGCAACAGTACCCGAGCCGATGATAT
This sequence comes from uncultured Bacteroidaceae bacterium, assembly GCA_964470845.1. Lineage (GTDB taxonomy): Bacteria > Bacteroidota > Bacteroidia > Bacteroidales > Bacteroidaceae > HGM04593. The sequence goes on from CAYYEL010000090.1 coordinate 9,034, forward strand.
TCCCTTAGTAAAGGTTGTTCCATAGAGAATTGTCGGACGATTGCTGCGGTGGATGGGCTGCAAGGGGGCGCTATAAAAATCATCGACCTTGCACCATCCTGTCTCATAGACCTTGAAAAATCCACATTCAGCTTCGAGTTTCTTGAACTGCGGCGTGCTGCTGGGGCCTTGTGTACAATAA
>CAYYEL010000091.1:0-9209 GCA_964470845.1 uncultured Bacteroidaceae bacterium
CTCATCAAAGTCTTTGCCGAACGTTTCCACATACGTATCGAGATGAAACAGATTGTCGCCCTTGACAAGAACCTCGCCCACTATGTTATAAGGGTCGGATGAATCAATCTTCACTTCCATACGCTCTATAACCTCGCCACAAGATTTCAGTTTGTACTGGCCTAAATGCCCAAGAGCAATAAGAGGGCCGCACTCAGTCATTCCATAACCCGTTACAAAAGGCATCTGTAATTTGGTGATTAACAACTCCTCGACATACTCGGGGATTGCCGCGCCACCGGTAACGATAACCTCGCAGTTTCCGCCTAAATAAGAAAGAAGTATTGTGCGAAGCGCCATACAGAACTCGGGATTATGCTTGTAGTCGGCAAGGCGAGCCTCACCACTCTTGCTGTGTACAAACTCGCCGATGGCATAATCGGCGAGTTTTGATAGCACAAGGGGAACCATCATTATTACACGCGGACGAACCAAGCGCATTGCATCTTTTAGAATAGAGGGTGCAGGCACCATTCCAAAGACTGTCAGGTGCATACCCGAGCACACACAGGCAAGCATATCGGCCAAAAGTCCGAAAATATGTGTAAATGGAAGTACGCTAAGGAACGTCTCGCCACGACGATAAGGGCAATGAAGTAAGAAAGACTCCACATTGCTGCTTATGCTCTTAATCGAGAGCATTACGCCTTTGGGATTACCCGTCGAACCCGATGTATAATTCAAACAGCAAAGCTCGTCCATCTCAAGATTGGGATACTTTACATCCTCGGCTGTAAAGCCAGCGGGATGCGCCGCCGCAAAAATCTCCTCGCGGCGATTGTAAATATCGGCAAAGTTGCCGCGCGATGCAAGCAACTCAAAACTCTTCATATCGAACACGGCAATCACCTGAGGCATTGTTTCAAAATCCATACCCTCGAAAATTGCTTTTTCGGTAAAAAGAATCTTGCTATCCGAGTGATGAACAAACTTTTGAGTATCAGTGGGGGTAAAGCCATTGAACAACTGACACGCCACATAACCGCCTGTTGTTGCGGCCATAAACACCACTGCCCAATTGGCACTGCTGCGTGCATTGAGTGATATTTTATCGCCTTTCACCAATCCGGCCTCGCGCCACACAAGATGCAATGTCTCAATTGCCTTTGCCATATCTCCATAAGTATATGTCGCACCACGATAATCGCCGACCGCGGGATTCTCCCAACAGTTTGTTATACTCTCATTAAATCTTGAAATAAAATTCTGCATACTATTAAGAAGCTGTTTAATTTTCTAAAAAATCATCAAAGTTATGATAGTTCTGTTTCGACAAAAAATGTACCGACATTCTATTTGCGACTACAAAAATAGTAAAAAAAATATCCACTTTTGCACAATCAATTCCTTTTTGTGCAAAAATTACATAATATTTATTATTTCAAGAAAAATTATTATATTATTTGTTCATTATCACACTCGCGTCGGCATTGTTACTTTATTATATTAGGTGTGGGGTTCATTTACTCTCTTTATGTTAATAATGCCTGCATAAACAGAATTATTTTTAAATATAGGATTAAAGAGATAGTACATTTGTTTATCTTTGCACTAACGTGCGAAAATAGGATGCGGCTCGGCATAATAAGAAAAACAAATTTTCTTCTTCTGCACTCGCCTTTCACTATCTTTGCATAACGTGCGAAAATAGGATGCGGCTCGACATAATAAGAAAAACAAATTTTCTTCTTCTGCACTCGCCTTTCACTATCTTTGCATAACGTGCGAAAAATGTAATAGAATATTATTTGAAAATATAACCATAATGAGTGATAAGCTTGATAATAATAGTATAAACATAGCAGACAACCCATTCTGCAACGAGTATAACACCCCATTTAATGCTATCCCTTACGACAGGATAACATTGGAGCATTTTATACCTGCTATAAAAGAGGGAATAAGACGCGAGCAAGAGAGCATCGACAATATATGCGCCGACACAGAGGAGCCGACATTTGCAAACACCATTGAGGCCTACGAGCGCTCGGGGAATATGCTGGGCGATGTAATGTGCGCATTCGAGGCGCTAATAAACTCGCGCAGCTACGATAAAATAATCGCTGTTTCCGAGGAGATTCACCAGCTCTACACCGTTCACCGCAATAACGTAACATTAAACAAAGCGCTGTTTGCAAGAATAAAAGCTGTAAAAGAAAAAGAGAACAGTAATCTGGCAAAAGAACAGCAACGCCTGCTGCAAGAGACCTATACAATGTTCGAGCGCTCAGGAGCCAATCTCGACGACAATGAACGCAAAGAGTATCGCACATTGAGCGAACGTCTGAGCCACTTATCTATTAAATTCCAAGAGAATCTTATTAAAGACACCGACGAATTTACACTGAACATTACCAACCCGGCCGACGTCGAGGGAATGCCGTCCGACCTTCTTGAGGCAGCAGCATCAACTGCACACGAGCAGCAACAAACGGGCTGGACCTTTACACTGCATCGTCCGAGCTATCTGCCATTTATCACATTCTGCCGCAACCGCGAGTTGCGCCGCCGTATGTATATCGAGTACAGCACATTGTGTTCAAAGGGTAATGCCTACGACAACAGAACCACGGTAAAAGAGATTGTAAACACACGTCTGCGCCTCGCCAACCTATTGGGCTACGACACGTACAGCGACTACATTCTTGCCGAGCGTATGGCACAAAACAGCGACGCTGTATTCTCGATGCTGGGCAAACTAACGTGGGCCTATCTGCCCGCCGCTCGTGCCGAGATGAACGAGATAATTGCTCTTGCAAAAAAATGCGAGGGAGACGATTTTGAGTTTATGCCGTGGGATTTTGCTTTTTACAGCGAGAAACTGAAAGAGCAAAAATACAATCTCACCGACGAGATGACACGCCCTTATTTCAATCTCGAACAGGCAATATACGGCGCATTCTATCTTGCCACACGCCTCTATGGAATAACATTTAAACTGCGACACGACGTACCCACATTCCACCCCGATGTAAAAGTGTGGGAGGTACTAGACTACAACGCAGAACACCTTGCACTACTCTACTGCGATTTTTATAACCGTAAAGGCAAACACGGCGGTGCGTGGATGGACTCGCTTAAACCCCAATGGCGCGACACCGAGGGACGCGACCACCGTCCACACGTTACACTATCGACCAACTACCGCAAACCACAGCCGGGCAAGCCCACCCTGTTGACATTTGACGAGCTCAACACGCTAATGCACGAGTTTGGACACTGCCTGCACGGCATATTCTCGGATGTAACATACGCGAGCCTGTGCAGCCCCAATGTCCTGTGGGACTTTGTAGAAATGCCCTCGCAGATTATGGAAAATTTCGTTACCGAAGAGGAATTTCTAAAAGCATTTGCTTTTCATCACGAGACGGGCGAGATTATTCCCACACACCTACTCGAAAAGATACGCGCATCACACACATTCAAGGCGGCCTATCAATGCGTACGACAAGTGGGCCTTGGCCTCATCGACCAAGCGTGGCACAATATCACCCACCCCTTCGATGGCGACGTAATCGACTACGAGCACAAGGCCACGGCTGCACTGCGTTTGATGCCCGTAATTCCCGAAACATCCATTACCCCACAATTTGCACATATAATGTCGGGAGGATATTCGGCCGGATATTATAGCTACAAATGGGCCGAAATGCTCGATGCCGACGCATTCTCACGTTTCAAGGAAGAGGGAGTAATGAATATGAAAGTGGCACAATCGCTGCGCGACGAAATACTATCAAAGGGCGACACCTGCCATCCACAAGAGCTATACATACGCTTCCGAGGCCGTAAGCCCACCATCGACGCAATGTTAAAACGAGACGGAATAAAATAAGTTAAAAAAAATGAAAAAAATACTATTTTTAGTAACGGTTGCACTTATATTTGCAAGTTGTAACAACAGCGACGACCTTAACGAGATATTTCAAGGCCGCACGTGGAAACTATCCTTTTTTCAGGAAGGCACCACACGCAATATAGCAAAGGAAGGTTACAGCATTATGTTCTACGAGAGCAGTTTCACAGCAAACACCCCCTCGGGAGCAGCAATAATCGGCAATTGGCAAGCCGATGGAAATAACCGCACACTGCGATGCACCAATGTGCGCATAGCCCAAGGAAGCATCGACAAAGACACAACAGCAACAAAAATGAAACAGTTTTTAGAGCGTGCCTCAAGCTATAATGGCGACGCAAACTGGCTTCAAATAAGACAACAGAGCAACGTATATATGCAATTCCACAACCGTTAACACAGAGCCACAAGAATGGAAAAGAAAAGACACGACCTCGACCTGCGCTATATGCGTATGGCAAAAATATGGGCCGAGAATTCATACTGCCAACGACGAAAAGTCGGGGCGCTGATAGTAAAAAACAATATGATAATCTCGGACGGATACAACGGAACACCCTCGGGATTCGAGAATGTATGCGAGGACGAAGATGGTTTCACAAAACCCTATGTACTGCACGCCGAAGCAAACGCAATTACAAAAATAGCCCGCTCAAACAACAACAGCGACGGTGCGACGCTGTACGTTACAGCCTCACCCTGCATCGAGTGTGCCAAGCTCATTGTACAGGCAGGAATCAAACGTGTCGTATATGCCGAGAAATATCGCCTCACCGATGGAATAGACCTACTCGAACGTGCAGGAATAGAGACGCTATTTCTGACCGATGAACAGGAATAAAAAGTACATAAGAAAGCAAAAAGATGAATAAATACACCCCGACACTATTGGTATTAACAGCGCTAATAGGTGCATTTGTCGGTTTTTATATAGCCGACAAAAAGCAACAGACAATAATACTGCCCACACATTTGAATAAAGTTGACGAACTGATGGAATTAGTGCACCGCTGCTACGTCGATTCGCTTCAGATGGACGAGATTATTGAAAAGACAATGCCCAAGATTCTCACCGAGCTCGACCCACACAGCACATATATTCCGGCCAAAGACCTTGAGGCAACCAATGCCGACCTGAAAAGCAGTTTCAGCGGGATAGGCATTCGTTTTTTAATTGAAGAGGACACAATACACATCACCGACATTATACGCGGAGGGCCCTCGGAGCAAGTGGGTCTGATGCCGGGCGACCGCATTATAACCATAAACGACACTACATTCGTGGGCAGTGTCTGCACCAACGAAGCAGCTATGAGCAAGCTCAAAGGCCCCGGCGGCACAAACGTCAAATTAGGAATAAAGCGTTGGGGCGAGAAAGAGCTCCTGTACTTCGACATTGTACGTGGCGAGATACCCGTGCAAAGCATCGAAGCATCGTACCTTATAAATAATAAGTGGGGTTACATACAGGTTCAGAAATTTGCCGAGAACACATACGCCGAGTTTATCATAAGCCTTGCACGTATGGCGAGACAAAATTGTCAGGGAGTAATTTTAGACCTGCGAGGCAACGGTGGCGGATATATGGGCGTTGCAATCCAGATGGCCAACGAATTTCTCAAAATGGGAGATATGATAGTATATACCGAGGGTGTGAACCAACCACGCAGCATCGACTATGCCAACGGACGCGGAAAATTCAAGAACACACCGTTAGTCATTCTCACCGACGAGACATCGGCCTCGGCAAGCGAGATTCTGGCAGGCACAGTGCAAGACAACGACCGTGGCATAATCATCGGACGCCGCACATTCGGCAAGGGACTTGTACAACAACCTTTTGAATTTATGGACGGCTCGGCCGTACGATTGACAATTGCACGCTACTACACCCCATCGGGACGTTGCATACAAAAGCCCTACACAAAGGGCGACGACGAAGAGTATGCGATGGACATTGTGCACCGATACGAGCGAGGCGAGTTTTTCTCGCAGGACAGCATTCATCAGAATGACAGTATAGTGTACAAGACCCGCTTGGGACGTCCTGTCTATGGCGGTGGTGGAATTATGCCCGACATTTTTGTATCGAGCGACACAAGCGACATTTCGTCCTATTTTACTCAGGCTGCATCAAAAGGACTTATTCGACAATATACATTCCGATACAGCGATGTTAATCGTCCCGAGTTATCCGAGTTTAACACATACGAAAAGGCACTCGCCCACCTAAAGAGCAAGAATCTTGTGGATGATTTTGTACAATACGCATCGACCAAAGGACTTAAACCACGCTATTGGCAGATTGAAAGGTCGCGCAAACGCCTCGAACAATCGTTATATGCCAATATAATATACAATTCTTTGGGAATGCTCGAACACGTAAAATATATAAACACATTCGACTCTACGGTAATAAAAGCCGTCGAAATACTCGAAAAAGGCGAGGCATTTCCCAAAAAGCCTGCAACAAAATAGTAGGCAAAAGAGATGCCCGAAACACACATAAAAACATCAGGATGCTTCCGCAAGCGGAAGCATCCTGATGTTTTTACAGACACAATCCGTGGTTATTCTAACTTCACATTCACCACACTTAGAATGTATCTGTCTAATAATCATTATTGCGCCATAAGCGAGTCTATACAAGTATAAAATGCAGGCGACTCGCCAAGAACCGTTTTTACGATTCGTCCCTCCCTGTCAAGAATTATTTTTGTGGGATAACCTTTAACTGCATATATCTCGGGGACGTTATTCTCGCCAGAACCATTTATCAGATTAGTCCACGGCAGATTATTCTCGGCTACACACTTTTTCCACACATCTTCTTTGTCGCCACAAGCAATGCCGACAACCTCGATACGTTTGTTGTATTTTTCATACATCTTTTTCATTTCGGGTATTCCCTTGATGCACCATCCGCACCACGAGCCCCAAAAATCGAGAACAACATATTTTCCACGCAAAGAGTATAATGATACATCTTTTCCATCTATGTTCTTGAGTGTAAAGTCGGGAGCAATCATCCCATCGGCCACTCTTTTCTCGGCCTCCTTGCTCTTTTGAATTTTATTATAAGAATCGACTGTTTTGTTATAGTACGAAGCAAATACACCCTCGCGTACACGCTCGGTCAACATCTGAAGCGATTCGTAATCTTTCTCAATATCGGCATAGTGATAGAAAGCATAAAGCGCCACGTCCGAGTCGTTATTTTCGGCAATATATTTCTTTACAATCTCCGATACACGCCCCTCGCAATCATTAACAACAGTAGCAAGAGAATCGCGCTCTTGAGCGGGACGCTGCTTGTCATACGATGCCACCGCAGCTGCAAAAGCCTCACGACGCAACGGTTTTATTTGTGCTTCCAAAGCCGCAAGTTCCTTGTAGAATGTTGTATTTCCTGTTATTGTATAATTTTTAAAATCACCCTCGACTTTTATAGCAGCTCCGGGAAGCACAGGAAGATAAATTCCGTGCATACTCATCGCCTCCATTGTGCCATCGGGAAAATGACGCGGCAACTTGTAGATACTGTATATCGCAGGCTCGCTATCTTCGGTGGAGATAAAAAGCCTACCATCGGGAATTGCCAAAGTATCGGACACCGACACTTGTGAATCATCCAACAAACTGTTGCGCATCACCTTAATAGAATCCTCGGCATCAAGCCCGGTGAGTGCAAAAGTTACACCCGGTTGCTGCGAACAGCCCACCATAATTGCGACAATAGCCGCACTGATAAAAAAGCGTTTCATTATGATATTTTTTATAAATTTTAACCGCAATAAAATTATATATTTAATTGTAGATTACCATAAATTAAGAGACTGTTTTTTCTTTTTTAACAGACATATAACATATTGTTGGCAACAATTTTCTATTATTGCAATCTTTTTAAATATACAATCGCGCCATCGGCCGACATTATCGGCCAAACAAATACAAATAATAAAATTTTACAAATCACACTATAACAATGAAAAAAATATTGATTTTTTACCAACAAAATTGCCCTTTCTGCAAATGGGCATTCAAATACATCGACGAGCTTAAAAGTGAGAATCCTGAATACTGTAAGATTCCCATTGAAATTATTGAGGAGACACAGCAGCCGCAGTTGGCCAATACCTTCGATTATTATTATGTACCCACATTCTACATCGAAAAAGATAAGATACACGAGGGCGGAATAAAGAAAGACGAGATAAAGAAAATACTCGACAAAGCATTAAAATAATGTTACAAATAGATAGCAACAAATAGTATCCGCACTTCAAAAAAACGCCATAAGAACACTTTAAACATTTTTATATCAAAGAAACGTCAGCCACCCTATTTAACCGGTTCACCACGTCGGCATCAAAAAAAAGAAGAATCCGTCATTGATATTTCTCAATAGCGGATTCTTGTATAAAAATTATACCACAAACGGCATTTATAATCAACGAACAAAGCAAGGCGTAACTCCTAATATCTGTATCAATTCCTGTTCAAATTCTTCAATGCTGCTACGTCTATAATCCTCATAGAAGATGTTGTTGTTTATGTAGTAAGACAACTGATAAGTATCGGGGGTGCTCCACGAAAAATAGCAAGCATTACCATTTTCCAAGGTGGAGCCGTTTTTCATAATTTCAAAAGTATCGATACGCCCCTGAGCCTTACCATTTGCAAGTGTTACAGTTATGCGATGTTTGTTTCCATATATTTTATAAATCACCACCTGATCTGTTTGCAACTTCCACACACCGTGAAACCAATTATTCTTTTTGGGCTTTTCGGTAAACACTTTTTTGAATTTCTTATAAATCTTGGATGCTTTGTGTTTTTTGCTAAAATGCTCATTGACAACCTCGCCATATTTTATTGTTCTATGCGCCATATCGCATACCCATCTATTGACAAAACCTTTCTTCTCGGCCTCCATTATCTCCAATTCCGAACTAGTCTCTCTGAGAATAAAGAGCGGAATTTCTTTATACTGAAAAGGATTCTCTTTACACTGTGAAATATAATCCTCACGGCTGACACCGGCAGGCGGCGGTGGCAAAACAGGTCTTTCTATAACACTATACAAATCGAGATGGAAAAGGTAGGTATTTTGCGTATTTTCATTAGTGTGCAATATTTTATAGACTTCAAAAGGATAATCCTCGATAGGTTTATCTCCTATCTTATATTTCACACATTTATAAACACCATTCTCACATTTCTTTAACATTTCTTGGGCGTTAGCTGCAATAGTCAAAGTTCATACTGTCAAGATAGAAGTGCAACAAAATTCCCTCCTTGCTCACGACTTTGA
>CAYYEL010000092.1:0-8575 GCA_964470845.1 uncultured Bacteroidaceae bacterium
GCTGTTATTATAATAGGACTGATGTGGAGGCTTTATACTCCTGCGCGTAAGGGGTATAATATGGTGGTTTATTATGCTTCGCACGTGGCACTGTTGGCGGCTGTTGCACCGCTTGTGGTGTTTGGCATACGCGGTGGCGTGGGGCGCACGGTGCGCCCCATAAGCCTTAACGATGCTAATGAGTATATTGCCTCGCCTTCACAAGCTGCAATTGTGCTTAATACTCCTTTCTCGATGATTCGTACGATAGGTAAGAATCCTTTCCACGAGATGAATTTCTTCGATGAAAAGGAACTTAATGAGATTTTTACTCCTATACATAAATATGCTGCCGACACAGCTGCTGTACGTAAGAATGTGGTGGTTTTTATTGTCGAAAGTTTCGGAAAAGAGTACATTGGAGCGTATAACCCCGGTGGTGCTTCTCCCTCGCTCACTCCCTTCCTCGACTCGCTCATAGCAGTGAGCCACACTTATGCCTACTCCTATGGTAACGGTCGGAAAAGTATTGACGGGATGCCATCGGTGCTTTCGGGTATCCCAATGTTCGTTGAGCCCTTCTTTGTTACACCGGCCTCACTGAATAAAGTAAGCGGAATTGCGGGTGAGCTCTCGGGCGAGGGGTACCATACTGCATTTTTTCACGGTGCTCCAAATGGTTCGATGGGTTTTCAGGCATTTGCCAAGGCTACAGGGTTTAAAGAGTACTATGGGCAGGATGAGTATGATGCAAAATATCCCGACAATAATGATTTTGACGGCTCGTGGGCTATTTGGGACGAACCTTTCTTTAAATATTATGCCGAGACATTGAACACTCTGCCACAGCCCTTTGTTGCCTCTATGTTCAGCGCATCGTCGCATCATCCGTTTGCAATTCCTGCGCAATATTCCGATATTTATAAAGAGGGTAAATTGCCTATACATAAGTGCATACAATATACCGATAATGCCTTGCGCGGGTTCTTTGACGCGGCGAGCGACGAGGAGTGGTTTAAGAATACTCTTTTTGTAATTACTGCCGACCACTCTAATCAGTGTCTCGACGGGTATTATAATACCTCGTCGGGAATTTTTGAGGTGCCTATAATCTTTTACGACCCCTCGGGAGCGGCGCCTTTCTCGCCCGGGGTCGATAGTGTGCGTATTGCACAGCAGATTGATATTATGCCTACGGTGCTCGACTATATGGGCTACACGCGTCCGTTCCTCTCCTATGGTAAGAGCTTGCTGCGTGGCGCTCCCGAGGATAGTTACGCTGTAAACTGGTTGAGTGGTCAGTATCAGTATTTCAAGAACGATTATCTGCTTTTGTTCGACGGGGCTCGTAGCACAGCACTTATGAATATCCGCGAGGATAAGATGCTGCAAAATAATCTTCTGGGACAGGACGATGAACAGCAGGCTGTTATGGAGCGCAGTCTCAAGGCTATTATACAGGATTATATGGCGCGTATGCTTGACGACAGGCTTGTGCCATCGAATGATAAAAAATAGAAAAGAAAATGGCAACAATAATATTCCCCTCACCAATCTTCGGGCCGGTGCGCAGTCGTCGTCTCGGGGTGTCGTTGGGCATCAATCTACTGCCCGGCGATGGAAAAGTGTGTACTTTTGACTGTATATATTGCGAGTGTGGCTTTAATGCCACCCACCGCAGCCGTACACCTCTGCCCACTCGCGAGGAGGTGCGCGAGGCTCTCGAAAAGCAATTGTTGAAGATGAAGGATGAGGGTACTGCCCCCGATGTTCTTACCTTTGCAGGCAACGGCGAGCCCACCATCCATCCGCGGTTCGCTCAAATAATAGATGATACATTGGAATTGCGCGATAAATATTTCCCGCAGGCAAAGGTCAGCGTGCTGAGCAACGCTACTCTTATAGGTCGTCCCACCGTGCGCGAGGCTCTTAAGAAGGTTGATAATAATATTCTGAAGCTCGACACCGTATCGGCCGACTATGTTGCGCGTGTCGATAGGCCCAATGATGCGTATAAACTTGAGGATATTATCGAGTGTATGAAGGCTTTTGACGGGCAGCTTATTGTGCAGACAATGTTTATGAAAGGCCGGGTCGATGGCGTGAGTGTAGATAATACAGGCGACGAGTATGTACTTCCTTGGATAGAGACAGTAAAGGCTGTTGCACCGCGCGAGGTAATGATATATACTATCGACCGCGAGACACCGCAACAGGGGCTTCAGAAAGCCTCGCCCCAAGAGCTCGACCGCATTGTGGCATTGCTTGGCGAGCAGGGAATAAAGGCATCAGCTTCCTACTGAGAACGTGTGGCTTCGCGCTGTATCCGGAAAAATAGGTCTCTTTTCAATCTTCTTTCGTCTGTTATTTGTCGAAAGGCTTATTATCTATTCTGAAAATCCTCGTATGTAGCCTGTAAGATGGCTTTTGCCTTTGATGCACGCGAGTGTGAAAGTTCGGCCGGCTTCTCGGTACGTATGCTGTTGGCATCAAGGTCGTATAGGGTGAATCCGGTAGAGTCTATAAATGAGATTCCGTTGTTGAAGGCGTGGTAGGCAAAAGGATAGCTGTACGTCGGTGATAATACGTTGCGACTGAATGGAAAGTCTTCAATGGGTAGCCCCAATTGTGCTAACAGCGTTGCCGGAAGGTCGCTCTGATTACATATTGTCTCGATGCGACGGCTCTCTTTAACAACGCCTCCTGTCAGCAGCAGGGGGATGCGGTTGCGTCCCTCGTAAGTCTGGTCAATATCCTTGGGGAAACTGGCAACAGCGTGGTCGGGCATACAGATGACAAGAGTGTTGGCCCAATATTCACTCTCCTTGAGATGCTTGATAAAAGCCCCCAGACACGAGTCGGTATAAGCAAATGAGTTTGTGATTTTGTTATCTTTTATTCTCTCGTATGGAACCATCCACGGCTCGTGGCTGCTCAATGTCAGATATGTTATGTGCCACGGTTCTTGCGGGCGGTGTTTGACAAGATGGCGCAACGAGTCGAATGTAATGTGGTCGGCTACACCCCACAAATGAGTGCTCTGCTGCTCGGCGCTGAAGTCTTTGTCGGCTATAAGCTCGTTGTAGCCCGTAGAGTAAAAATAGCTTTTCATATTTGTGAAGTTTATGTCTCCACCATATAAAAAGGTGTTGTGATAGCCGGCCTTGGCAAGAGACGAGGCTATTGATGCAAGGCTCTGACTTTTAATGGGAGATTTCATCACCGATGTCTTGGGGAACGACGTATATCCGCTGAGCGAACATATTAGTCCACGGTCGGTGCGGTAGCTGTTGGCGTAACAGCGTGTGAAAAGCACTCCTTCTTGCGATAATTTGTCGAAATTGGGAGTTACTCCTGCAAGGCCGCCCATACTTTCGATGAGCGTGCAGCTCATTCCTTCGAGTAGAATGGTGATTATATTGGGGCGGGTGGTTGTGAGCAGTGTGTCGCTTATGGTACCATCCTGCGTATAAAGTCCGTCGAAACGGGTCGCAAGCTCCTCGGGACTGTAAAAATGATAGCTCTCGCTGTAATCCTCGCGTTTGCCCACCGAGTATATGAAACTGAATATGGGATTTACAGCCGAGTGATTAAGGAATTGATTATCACTGAAATATACTTTGCCGATATTGTTGGTCGATTCGCTCACACCGCCTCTTATTCCTAAGAACATTGCTCCTGCCAGCACGACAAGCCCGGCAAAAGTCCACGTGCGAGGCTTTGCAGGACGCATACTTTTGGGTGTCGAATAGTGAAGAATTGTAAATAGTACTGTGGTGAGTGCGATGAGTGCTGTAATGTGTGCGGCGATGAATCCTGTGCTAACGCTGGCAAAGGCATTCGATGGCGAGTCGATATAGAGCAGAAATGATGCGTCGAGCTTAAATTGCCAGAAAGGGTACAGGCCGGCGTCTGCCACAAAGGCTGCCGCTATTATTATTGCTGCAAACAGATTATATACGACAAGCAGCTTGCGCATAGGGATATATACAAAGAGGCTTACTATTGTCAGCAGAAGCGGCAGTGCAGTGATGTATCCTGCAACGGCAATGTCTAACGTCAGGCCGTGAAAGGCTACCTGTATATAATCGCCAATCGAGTATCTGCCATCACCTGTCGATAGCATAAACAACAGTCGCAGTGGTACGAAGCATAGTAACAGCGCTGCATAGTATCTTAGCGGATACAGGAATTTCTCTTTTACATTTTCCATAGAAACACCTCATTATTTGCGTCCAAAATCGGCGGGAATTTCGCCCCATTGTGCTGTTTCCCACTTTATCAGTCTGTTGTAGTAAGTGTGTGTGCGCAACCACTGTTCGGCCCTCTCGATGAGCTTGAACAGCTCCTCGGTGCGGGCCTCACGCGGTAGTTTGGTCTTGCATTTTTTCTGTTTCACCCACAGTAGCGCATTGTGGCTGTCGCTGTATATGGGCATTTGGTTGCCTTTTTGCTTAAGGAGTGCAAGAGCGTGTACAATGGCAAGAAACTCGCCGATGTTGTTTGTCCCATATACGGGGCCGAAATGAAAAATCTGCATTCCGCTGCCCACATATACGCCTCGATACTCCATCTGTCCGGGGTTGCCGCTACAGGCTGCATCGACGGCAAGGGCGTTAAGCTCGACCTCGGGGGGGAGCTCGCCACTTTGCGGGGGCGAGGGGCGGTCTTTGGCTTTTGCTCCTATGTAGTTGTAGGGCGATGAGGCGTAGGCACGCTCGGCCTCGGCCTGTGTGGCGAACGACTTATACAGTGCTTGCTTTACACCGTTTATCTGTGCCTGACACTCGTCCCACGAGCTGTAAATGCCGGGGTTGACGCCATTCCACACAACATAGTAGCGTTTCTTGCTCATATTCCTTTGGGACTTTTACATTCTTTCGGGAACTTCAATGCCCAAAAGGCTCATTGCGCTTTTTATTATCTTGCCCACGTTGCGTGTGAGGATGATGCGGAAGGCTTTTACTGCTGCATCTTCCTCGCGCAGAATAGAGTAGTCGTGGTAGAATTGGTTGTACTCTTTGGCAAGCTCGTAGGCGTAGGTGGCAATGCCCGAGGGGGAGTAGTCGCTTCCTGCCTGACGGACAACTGCGGGATATTCGTTGAGCATACGTATGAGCGAGCACTCCTTTTCGCTTATGGCGGCAGGCGACGATGCGCTCTCGATGTTTACACCGGCGTCGGCTGCTTTACGTTCGATTGAGCGTGTGCGAGCATAGGTGTATTGGATGAACGGGCCTGTGTTTCCGTTAAAGTCGATTGACTCTTTGGGGTTGAACAACATATTTTTGCGTGCATCTACTTTGAGCATAAAGTATTTGAGTGCACCGAGGCCTATTATGCGGTTAATTTCGGCTGCTTCTTCTTTGGTGAGGCCGTCGAGTTTGCCGCCAAGCTCCTCGGATGTCTCGCGTGCGGTTGCAATCATCTCTTCCATAAGGTCGTCGGCGTCAACCACTGTGCCCTCACGGCTTTTCATTTTACCCTCGGGGAGCTCGACCATTCCATAAGAGAAGTGAACAAGTCCTTTTCCCCAAGAAAAACCTAATTTGTCGAGCAACAGGGAGAGTACCTGAAAATGGTAATTCTGCTCATTGCCGACAACATATACCATTTTGTCGATGGGGTAGTCGCGGAAACGCAATTGGGCTGTTCCAATATCCTGTGTCATATACACCGATGTCCCGTCGCTGCGCAGCAACAGTTTCTCGTCGAGCCCGTCGCCGCTTAGGTCGGCCCACACCGAGGCGTCGGGGCGGCGGTAGAATATGCCCTTCTCTAATCCTTCGAGCACGGTCTCTTTTCCAACCAAATAGGTGTCGCTCTCGTAGTATATCTTGTCGAATCCGACGCCCAATTTGCGGTAGGTCTCGTCGAATCCTTCATATACCCAGCCGTTCATTGTCTCCCACAGTGAGCGTACCTCTTTGTCGCCGGCCTCCCACTTTACGAGCATTTCGCGTGCTTCGGCCATAAGGGGCGATGCTGCCTCGGCCTCTTCTTTTGTCATTCCACTGTCCATAAGAGAGGCCAACTCGGCTTTGTAGTGCTTGTCGAACGCTACATAGTAGTCGCCAATAAGATGGTCGCCCTTTTTGCCGCTCGATGCGGGTGTCTCGCCATTGCCCCACTTTTGCCAAGCGAGCATTGATTTACAGATGTGTATGCCTCGGTCGTTCACAATGTTTGTCTTTACCACGCGATTGCCGTTGGCTGCTATGATATTCGAGAGGGCGTATCCCAAAAGGTTGTTGCGAATGTGTCCCAAATGCAGAGGCTTGTTGGTGTTGGGCGATGAGTATTCGACCATTACCAAAGGCGATGCCTCGGTGGCCTCCACTGTTCCCCAATTGCAGGCACAGTCAATCTCTTTCAGAAGCCCTATCCAGTAAGATGGTGCAATGGCAAGATTTAAGAATCCCTTAACTACATTGTAAGAGGCAATAACAGGCTGTGTCTCGGCAAGCCGGCGGCCAATCTCTTGCGCTGTCTCCTCGGGCTTTTTGTGCGATAGCTGTAAAAATGGAAATACTACTAAAGTAAAGTCGCCCTCAAACTCCTTGCGTGTCTTTTGTAATTGAACTTTTTCGGGTGCGACCTCTTGTCCGTAGAGTGTCTTTAAAGCTGCTACGATACTTTCGGTGAGAATTGTTTCTATATTCATTGTCTTTTTAAATTTATTTATCGCAAATATGGCGCGAAGATACAAAATATATGTGGTTTTTTTGTTTATAATTGCTAAAAAGAGAAAAACAGAGGGTGTAGTTTTTTATTATTTCTTCAATTTGCACTATCTTCGCAGCCTGAATTATAGTTTAATACCTGATGAGAGAACTTCCTGTTGTTACCAAGAATTTGCTTGCTATAAATATTCTTATGTTTTTGGCAATGGTGGTGGTCGAGCAAAGAGGAATTGACCTTAATGCCGTGCTTGGCCTGCATCTGTTCCTTGCCGAGGATTTTATGCCTGTGCAGATTGTAACTTATATGTTTATGCACGGTGGCCTTACTCACCTGTTCTTCAATATGTTTGCTCTGTTTATGTTCGGGCGTGTGCTCGAACAAGTGTGGGGCTCGAAACGCTTTCTGATATTTTATATGGCTACGGGTGTCGGTGCCGGAATTTTGCAGGAGATTACGCAGTACATCTACTACGAGACTACATTGTCGATGTACTCGGGCGTTGATTTCGGCGGCGGGGTGGTGGTTCCTATGGCTCAATATCTTAATATGTGGACAACAGTGGGGGCATCGGGCGCAATCTATGGCATTCTGATGGCATTTGCAATGACCTTCCCCAATGAAAGGCTTTTTGTGTTCCCTATTCCTGTTCCCATAAAGGCAAAGTATTTTGTGCTGATTTATGGTGCGTTGGAGTTGTTCTTGGGTCTTTCGCCCCGTATGGGCGATAATGTGGCGCATTTTGCCCATCTTGGAGGAATGTTATTCGGATTTTTACTAATACTTTATTGGCGTAAAAAAGGAGATATAAATGGGCCGTATTATTGATGACCTGAGAAACAGGTACCGTAACGAGAATATTGTAGGAAAATATATATATATCAACGTGGCTGTTTATCTTATAATAGCCTTTGTTGGAGTGTTTGCGACACTGTTTAATGCGGTGCTGCCTATTGCCGAGGTTGTGAGCCTGCTCGAACTGCCGGCCTCGCTTGGAGAGTTGCTCTATCAGCCTTGGTCGTTGCTTACATATATGTTTATGCACGAGGGCTTTATGCATATTATGTGGAATATGTTGGCCTTATATGGCTTCGGGCGCATTTTCCTGAATTTCTATTCTACCCGACATTTTATAGGTGTCTATTTTCTTGGAGGCATTATAGGCGGTCTCTTCTTTGTGGGTGCATATAATATTTTCCCATATTTTGCTCCCATAGTGGACGGGGCTCACCTTGTGGGTGCGTCGGCTGCCATTATGGCTGTTATTGTTGCTGCGGCGCTCCGCAGTCCCAATACAACGGTTAATCTGCTGATTTTAGGCCCAATGCGTCTCATTACCCTTGCGGCAATAACAGTGGTCGTGTCGGTGCTGCTACTCTCGTCGGATAATGCGGGTGGAAATTTTGCGCATCTTGGTGGAGCCTTGACCGGTGCTATATTTTCAATAATGCTTAACAAAGGACACGACGTTACCACGCTTATAAATGTTGCCGGCGACTTTTTTTCTAAGATGCTGACAAAAATAAGAGGGGCTCTCAAACGCAAGCCCAAAATGCGGTTTACACGCACCGAGGGTGCTGCCAAACATTCGGCCGACTACGAATATAATGCCCGCCGTCGCGAAAAAGAGGACGAGATGAATGAAATTCTCGAAAAAGTGAAGCGTAGCGGATATTCTTCGCTCACCGACGACGAGAAGAAACGTCTTTTCGATAGCTCACAAAAATGACAACATAGAAGCCGGTGCTCGAGTCGGGCGCATTGTAATTCTCGTTACAATGCGCCCTGTCTGTTTTATGTGGCAATGTGTCAAAAAGAGGCTTATTTTGTACAAAAATGTAAGTGTCAACCCTTTTCGTACCATACTGTCAAGATAGAAGTGCAACAAAATTCCCTCCTTGCTCACGACTTTGAG
>CAYYEL010000093.1:0-8398 GCA_964470845.1 uncultured Bacteroidaceae bacterium
CATTTTAACACCCAAGCCATTGTTGCGTATTGCGGCCACTTTAGAAGCCTCGGCCGGCAAACGGTCGGCTACATTATGTGCAATTATACGAGTGCTGACAAGACAGCCTTCGTCATTAGGAAAAGCGTAGCAAAAATCGCCATTTTCTTCGCGCTGCAAAGGAATTCCATCACCGGTACGATAATAATGGAACGATTCATCTCCTGTCAGATACACTACAAGTACTGTGCCATCGGATTGTTTTACGGTCTTTGCCGCCCGACGTGCCGGGATTGCCATTGTTGTGATAGTTAGACACAACATCAAAATCAAAAGAGTAATCTTTTTCATTATTTATTATTTAACTATTAGCATTTTAAAATTGTGTCTGCACTTCTGTTGAATGTCAGAGCATAATAAATTTCGCTGTTGGGTAATGTCGCAAACAAGCATCTGCACGCAATAATACCCCACCCCAAACTTCTGCATTTATGAATGAACACAGAAAAGCAGCCACACATTTTACGTAATATACTGCAAAAATAGATAAAATAAACGAAATTATTGCAAACTGACAGAATTTTAACAATCTATCATAGAAGCAGTTTAATATTTCTAAAAATATTTACATCAACAAATGTTACCTTGCACGCTATAAAAAACATCCAAGAGAGCATATTACTTCCCGCTTGGATGTTACCTATAATTCTATTTATTTACGTTAATTTCCAGAAACAGAAACTTTTTCGATTATACAGCCGCTACACACTACCACGACGACGGGAGAGGAGATACAGCGACACCACAACAGGAATAACAGCTACAAAAGACAATAACGCATTAAGCCCAAATGCAAAGCGTTGCGATGCAATGTGCAACAGCCCTTGTAAATTATCAATAATAATAGGCGCAATAACAATAGCAATGTAATTCATTGCCATCACAACAGCAAGTGCAAGCGCCGTACCGCGAGGAGCCACAATTGTTGCACGGTCATATATATAGGGCTGCGCAATACCATAACCCACACCTGTTACAACACAACCAATCGTAATCAGCAACAACGACTTATAAAAATAGACCAGCAGCAATCCACTGCCTATAAAAATGAGACAATATATAGTAATACGCCCCTTCATCACACGCAACAGAGGCGAGATAAAAAAGCCGGGCAACATAATAGCAAGAAAAAACAACGACGTAACAACACCCGCACTATCACTTCCAAAGCCATACTCCCCCATAAGAAAAGGCAGATTGACATTTATTACAACAATAAGAAAAGTAATAAAAAAATAGTACAACGAATAAAACGTCAAAGCAACCTTATCATTACTATTGTGCTTATCGGCCGATGGAGTATCACCCACAGGCTGCACCCCCTTCTCACGCGATAGATAATGAATAAAAACAATGGAAACCAACGGCAACAGATAAACCACAAAAGGCAAACGCCACCAAACATCGGCAAGATAGCCGGTGAGAACCGTAGCAACAACCAACGAAGCATTGGTAATTGCCGAGCTGTAACCAAATTGACGTGTGCGATATTCACCTACAAAATAACGCGAGACAAGCGCCGTCGAAAGAGGAATAATAATGCCCGCTCCCACACCCAGCAAAGCACTCACCGCAATAAGTTGCCACATAGTGCCGCACATCAGATAAAGCACTCCGCAGAGCAGAAAAATCCATAATCCCCAAACAAGCATACGCATAAATCCCACCCTATCTGCCAAACGTCCCGATAGCAACACAAAAGGAATAATCTGCAACGAGGGCAACGAAGTGAGCATTTGGATCTCCATCTCCGAAGCATCGGGGAAAATTTTTGTCAACTTATCCAAAATAGGCGATACAGCAAGCCCCGGCAACGATGTCAGTGCCGACACCGACCATATAGCAAGCAGTGCCATAATAGAAATGCGTCCACGACCAGTCTCAACCATCATATATTTTTTATTTGTCAACACGCAAAGCGGTAAAAAGTTTACACATACGAGAAAAGATTAGCCATCTGTATAAAAATCATTTTACAATCGTCTCAAAAAAATTCTAACATCCTTTCCTATTTAAATGCAAAGAGCATTCAATTTTAAAAGAGAAGAGACATTCAAACAATGCAAAAAAGAATCATAATATCCATTCTTTAGACGCTATAAGAAACTTAAACAAGCCGAAACAGAAACATCGCAACCTTAATCTATCTTTTTATAAGAAATTTAAACAGTTTCTAAGATTATTTTAAAGCCCTGAATCGAACCCAAGCAGTCAAACGAGCGTTTCTTATGAAAAAAATTCTACATTTCATTAACACCATTAAAAACAAAGAAGATGAAAAAAAGCGAAGAAACAAACGTAACGACCGCAGTATTCGGTTCCGAAGAGATGTTGCAAACAGCACCCGGTGAGCGCATTCCCCAACACCCCACCACCCCCGAAATTGCCTATCGCATTGTTAAGGACGAGACATACGCTCAAACACAGCCCCGCCTTAATCTGGCCACATTCGTTACCACCTATATGGACAGCTACGCAACAAAGCTGATGAACGACGCCATTGCCGTAAACTACATCGACGAGACCGAATATCCTCGTGTAGCAGTAATGTGTGCAAAATGTATCAACATAATAGCCAATCTGTGGAACAGCCCCGAAAAGTCAAAATGGAAAAGCGGAGCAATAGGAATCGGCTCAAGCGAGGCCTGTATGCTCGCAGGTGTTGCAGCGTGGCAGCGTTGGAAACAACGTCGCAGCAAAGAGGGTAAGTCCACCGATAAACCCAACTTTGTAATCTCCTCGGCCTATCAAGTTGTGTGGGAGAAATTTGCACAACTATGGCAGATTGAGATGCGCACAGTCCCCTTGAGCAAAGACAAACTGACACTGTGTCCCGAAGACGCCATTGCAAAATGCGACGAGAACACCATCTGCATTGTACCCATAATGGGCGTAACGTGGACAGGATTGAACGACGACGTCGAAGCACTCGACAAGGCACTCGACAAATATAATAAGGAGACAGGATACGAAATTCCCATTCACATCGACGCAGCCTCGGGAGGCTTCATACTCCCCTTCCTCGAACCCGAGAAAAAGTGGGATTTCCGCCTGAAATGGGTACTTTCGATAAGCACCAGCGGCCACAAATACGGCCTTGTTTATCCCGGCCTCGGATGGGTTGTGTGGAAAGACAAACAATATCTGCCCGACACAATGTCGTTCAGTGTCAATTATCTTGGAGCCGAAATTTCACAAGTTGGACTGAATTTCTCGCGTCCCGCCGCGCAGATATTAGGACAATATTATCAGTTTATCCGCTTGGGATTCGAGGGCTATAAAGCCATACACCACAGCTCGATGGAAATTGCAAAACACCTGCACAGCACCATCGGCAAAATGAAGCCCTTCCGCAACTACAGCCCCGAAGTCAACAATCCCTTGTTCATTTGGGAAATGAAGCCTGAATATGCCCAAAAGTGCCATTGGACACTCTACGACCTACAAGACAAGCTCAAACAAAGCGGATGGATGGTACCGGCCTACACAATGCCTGCAAACATCGAAGATACAATTGTTATGCGTATTGTAGTGCGACAAGGATTCAGCCGAGATATGGCCGACCAGTTGCTCACAGACATCGCGGCAGCTGTTTCCGAGCTCGATAAACTGCAATACCCGACAACCTCACGCCTTGCAATTGAAAAAAAACAAAAGGTAAAAGGAAGCGTGTTTACCCACACCGGAAAAGGCAAATAACAGATATTGAATATGAAAAGTGGCGTTACAAAGGAACAATTGCAAAGCCTCATCGACGAGGCCTATGCAAAATACAAGCATTATAATGGCGGTAAAAACGCCGATTATATCCCCTATCTTGCCAAGGTCGATAGCGAGTTTTTCGGCATTGCAGCCTGTTTGCCCGATGGCCAAATAATTCAGGCAGGCAACTGCGAGCAGCCCTTCGGAATCGAGTCAATCTCCAAAGTAATGACAGCCATCCTTATTCTCAAGCTCTATGGCGCCGAAACCATTCTGCATATGATTGGTGCCGATGCAACCGGAATGCCTTTCAACTCTATAATGGCCATACTTTTAGAGAAGAATCATCCAAGCACCCCGCTTGTCAATGCAGGTGCCATAGCAGCCGTAAGTTTGGTACAGCCCGTTGGAAACAAGGAGCTTAAGTGGGAAGCAATCGTAAATAATATGCAAGAATTGTGCGACAGTCCGCTGCCACTCATCGACGAGCTTTACAAGTCGGAGAGTGCAAGCAATTACAACAATCGAGCAATTGCGTGGCTTCTGAAACATTATAACCGCATATACGACGACCCCGAATTATCGCTCGACCTATACACAAAGCAATGCTCGCTTGGCGTTACCACCCGACAGCTTGCTATTTGTGGCGCCACAATTGCCAACGACGGAATAAACCCTGTGAGCAAAAAACGCATTTTTGCCAAAGCCCTTGCACCCAAAATAACAGCGATGCTTGCAAGCGTTGGATTTTATGAACACACAGGCGATTGGATGTTCAGCGCAGGGCTTCCGGCAAAGAGCGGAGTGGGCGGCGGTATCATGGGAGTACTTCCCGGACGATTCGGCATTGCCACCTTTGCTCCCCCACTCGATACATCGGGCAATTCAGTCAAAGGGCAAAAGGCGCTACGCTACATTATGCAAAAATTAGAAACAGGAATATATTGTAGCGACTGATAATTTATCGTCAGACCTTTCAACAGCTGTTCAATTTATCTTAAATAGATTGAACAGCTGTTGACTTTCGCGGGACACTATTTCAATAGCAGGCCTCGGGAGCTAAATAAAAAGTGCTAAAAATAGGGTTTTTAAAAAATATCACTTATCTTCGCATCGAAACTAAAAACTCTAAAAATACCATTATGAAAAAAATCACAGTACCCAAGATAACACCAACGTGTGGTTGCCCCGAGGAAATTGAGAAGATATTTTCGTCCCTTGAGCCCAATGCAATAGCTTGTTGCAACTGGCCAAAAGATTTCCCTTACACCCCGAAAGCATCAGTCAAGCTATTCCACGACGGCAAAAAACTCTACTTAAAATTCGATGTTGTCGAGAACAATATCCACACACTTGTAACCGAAGATTTTGGCGAGGTGTGGACCGACCCGTGCGTCGAGTTTTTCGTATCGCCCGGCGGTAATATGGACTATTACAATTTCGAGTGCACCTGCATTGGTAAAATGCTTATGGCGTGGCATCCCGAGGGCGAGGCTAAAGAAAATGCCTCACTCTCGTTGCTCGATACAATTGTACGCATCCCCTCACTGGGTAGCGAGAATTTTCCACTACGTGAGGGCGAGACAGCGTGGAGCCTCATCGAGATAATCCCCATTGAGGCACTCTTCCGCAGCGGGCTCGACTGTTGGTGCGGCAAGACAATGCGTGCCAATTTCTACAAATGCGGCGACAACCTACCCACCCCACATTTTATCTCGTGGAACGCAATAGATTGGCCCGAACCCAGCTTCCACCGTCCCGAATTTTTCGGAGAATTAGTTTTTGAATAATAACACTCCACATACGCCAATATAATCAATCAGCAGCACAGAATATTCTGTGCTGCTGATTGATTATATTGGCAGCCTCAAACGGTGCGCACGGGTTTTTCGCGCAACGCAAGAATGCGCTCGATTGCCATTATAAAATTCTTATTCAAATTGCGATAAAGAGCAGCCGTGTCGGGCTTTATCGCATCTAACCACCGGGCAAAAAGAGCATTGGAGAAAAAGGCCTTACACTGTGCCACCAAATTATTAAACGCCGAAATTTTCCAATTGGCAGGCATTTCAAGATAAAGAAGCACCTTGTCGCCAACATCATCCAATGTACAATAAGGCGAAAGAAGAGCTACAAGCTCGGCTACAGTATCGCGCCACATAGGAAGCAGACGTTCCTCGTCATCCTTTGTCGCAGTAATAACCCCGGGGGCCTGTAATTTAACACCAAAATCGGCCGAGATGCGATGCAGAGCATCAAGCACCTCACTTTTTTCAATCACAATATTCATAGTAAAGATAATTATTAAGATAAACGATTATTCCACGCTGTACCCACATCAAATTCAAGCGCCACAAGCTTGCTCTTGCTATTTACACGTCCCACAATGGCAACCGCAAAATAGCGATACGACTGTGTGGGGAAATAAGGAAAGACAATATCGGTAAAGGCATTGCGCCGCTCGCTTCCGGCTACGAGTTTAAAATTCTCACCATCGTTGCTGCACAACAAATAACAAGCAAGGCCACTAAAAGAGTGCGACGTATCGGCAGGCTCGACCGTTGCGTGAAGCATCATCTGCATTATACGTTTATGCAACTTTGTACCCCACAAAAGAGGTCGGGTAACCAACAGTATATTATTGTCGCCATTAACCTCATTTTGAACAAATACCTTTGAGCAATCGGCCTCATTCTTCAGAGTAATCAACTGCGGATAACTGTTCGACACAAAATCGAAACTATACATATATTTATAACAGGCACCCGTAGGCAACGATATAATATAACTATAAGGATAATCGGGATTAGTTACAATAATCTCGCGACACATATAAACATATCCCACCGATGCGTTTACGCAATACTCTTTAAATGTTTCACTGCCGATGGCATCATCAATAGAGACAATTGCAGCAATACGCCCAATGAGAGCATCCTTGTTCATTGTCTGCAAGGTATATTTTTCAGTATCCAACGGAGCAGACAGTGGAAGCGCTTTTCCTCCCTCGATAAGCAACAATCCTTTCTCGCTCAGAAACACCACACCCGTGTCAATTCCGCGTACCGAACGAGCACTCACACACACCTCACGCGAGAGAGGATAACAATTTGTATATGCCAATGAAGCCGACGCATCGCAGGCCATTGCCCAAATACCATCGGAACAAAAGACATACAAAGGATGTTGTCCGAATTGTCCTTGCGAAAGAGCAAACGTATTACTGCACATTGCCACAATATCCTTATGCGAGGGAGTGTAAGTCTGTGCCAAAGGAAATGTAAACGGATTATCCACTGCCGATACTTTCAGCACATTCCCACGCACCTCGACAGTGTTTTTCTCCTCTGTTGCATCATTCTCGGGCAACAGTTCCCACGAAGCATCAACAGGAATATTTGTAACACTCTTAATCTCTTGTGCAAAGCAATCTTCCTCTATTGTAATTGTTATTGTATCGCCCAAAGACAACTCGCCAAAAAAGCTGAACGTACCATAATAACCACCAGCATCAACATTTGAAGCAATTACAAAAGGACGTTCCCCATACATCCACATACCATTTTCGTACGTAAGCGTGTAGTTGCCGGGAGAATACGAGAAAAAGGCCTTAATATTACTCTCGGAAAGAACATATAATGCAACCAGATTCTTGAATGTACCATTACACGTAACCTTAATACCATCGCCGGCAGTATTTAAATAATAGGCTATATTAAGTGTCTTGTGGCGAGTAAGAGGGAAACTCTTACGGTAATATTTATTACTCATACGCAGTACAAAGGTAATTTTAGTTGCACGTGCATCGGGATACATAAGCAACGGCGCAATGTAGTAATCACCACCGGTGTATCCCACATAAAATTCATTATAGTCGCGACGTACAATAGAGACACCTCCGGTGGTAGTAAGCTCGAAACAGACACTCCCCGATAGCTTCAATTTCTGCATCCCGACAGGCACAAACACCATACTATCGTACCCTTTAAAGAAAGTCTCGCGCAACCCTGCAATATGCAAGCGTCCATTAAATACATAAGTATAATTGGCTGTACGCGAAACAAGCGAAAGGCTCTCCTCGCCAATCTCCTGCGCAAGAGCAAGCGACGATGGCGAGACATTGGACAGAGAATCGACCAACACACCCGAAAGGTTAAACTCGGCAACTTTATAGAAAAGTGCGCACGAGGTAATTTCGTCATAAATCTCACTGTTGCTCTTCTCTTGATAAATTTCGGGCGAGGCAATATCACCATCACTCTTCTTTCTATCGGCCCCCAGTTTATACCTCGAAATTGAGCCCGAGGTAAAAACATCCACCGAAACAATAACATTCTCCCAAGCCGAAAAATCAAAAGTCGAGAATCTGAACTTAGGTAAGAATCCTTTTACCTTTACTGTATAATAAGTAGATGAAGCCGCGGCGTCTTGCGGAATAGACACAAAATTACTTTTTCCACACGACGCGTCAATAATATTATTATCAACGACATAATATATTGGCGAGAAGAAAGCGTAACTGCCATCGAACATACGAAAAGCATAGCGAAAGAGCGCAGCATCTATGTAACATCCTTTGGCATTGAGTTTAGAGACACACTCATCGAAATAACCTGTCGAGGCATTCTCCCAATAGAGATTTTCATCCTCGCCACTC